>CAMZLN010000236.1 GCA_947311465.1 uncultured Saprospiraceae bacterium | reverse complement strand
TTTACAGTTACGGTAACAGATGTTGATGAATCAGCATGTAGCAATATGACGACAACGTTAGAAAATTCATGTTCACCTGTTTGTAATATTGAAGCAAAAATAAGGGAACCAGAAATGTTAACTTGCTCAAAGATTGAAATTCAGCTAGATGCTTCTCTATCTACAACAGGGGCAAATATTACGTATGAATGGACCACGATTGAAGGCTTTGATATACAAGGAAAAACGAGTATTAATCCAACCGTAACTAAGGCCGGTAGATATGTTTTGACCGTTAGGGATATTCCAAGAGGGTGTGAAGCAATTACGTCTATATTGGTAAAGGAAAATAAAACCAAACCATTGGTTAATGCTGGAGATGACTCAAGTGTGTCTTGTAAATTACCACAGACTACATTGTCAGGAATTGATCCAGGTAATGGAAATTCAGTTATTTGGGAAACATCATCAGGTAATATTTTATCAGGAGCTACAACGTTAAATCCAGTTGTTGATTCGGCAGGAGTATATCAAATGATTGTAACAAATGATGAAAATGGATGTCAAGCAATTGATGAAATTGTTGTTGTCTCCAATAAGATATTTCCTCGAATTTCTATGGATAGTATTTCTAAAATTACATGTATTAAAAAAGAGCTGTCTCTAGAATCTAGGGTTTCGAATGGTACAAATTTTTCTTATGAGTGGAAAACTTTAGATGGAAATATTCTAAATCAAAGTAACACTGAGAATATTTTAGTAGATGCAACAGGGCAATATATTCTTGAAGTAAAAAATGAAGAAACTGGTTGTGTAACTATAGATACCACTCATGTTGTTGAAGATATAGAAGAGCCAGTTGTAGATGCAGGCTTAACAACTGAATTGACATGTAACTTGAATCAAGTGAAATTAGTTGGTACGGGCTCAGTAGGTGATAAATTTGATTATGAATGGACATCTGAAGATGGAATGCTCTTGAATGCAAATGATTTAGAAGCAGTAGTGTCTGCAGAAGGTACTTATTTATTAAAGGTTACGAATAGTGAAAATGGATGTCAAGCTGTTGATTCAGTGATTATCACAAGGAACAAAAATCTGCCACTTGATTTAGAATATAATACAATACCACCTTTATGTCATGATGACTATGGTAGTGTTAGAGTATTTGCTGTTGATGGTGGGGTTGAGCCTTATCAATATTCGTTAGATGGAAATTCTTACACATCGTCACCTGAATTTGATGAATTGGAATCGGGAGAATACGTTATTTATGTAAAAGATGGGAATGGTTGTTTATTGGAAACTGACTTGATTGTGCCTATTACTCCTGCAATTGAGATTAATTTACAAGATACAATCGATGTAAGCATAGGAAAAGATTTTACATTAAATGTTGAAACAAATATTGAAGAAGATGATATTGAGAAAATAATTTGGAGTCCAGAAATAGGTTTAAGTTGTACAGATTGTTTAAATCCAACAACTTCAGCAAAACAATCAACTTTATATACAGTTACTATAATTAATAAAAATGGATGTGATGAGACTGCTTCTGTACATTTACGTGTTGATTATGATGTGAAAATTTATTTCCCAAATGCTTTTACACCAGATGGAAATGGAACCAACGAAAAGTTCTATCCTTTTGCAGAAAAAGGAGTTAAGGCAATCAAGAGTTTTAAAGTCTTTGATCGCTGGGGTGAGTTGGTATTTGAAAATAGTGATTTTCAACCCAACAATCCTAAAGAAGGATGGGATGGTAAATTTCATGGAATGCCATGTGTTCCAGATGTATATGTATGGTTTATGGAAGTAGAATTAAATAATGGAAGAACAAAAGTTTTTGAAGGAGAAATAACTGTTTTACGATAATTCTACTTTAGGATTGTAAATCGAGTGAACTCTATAGCAAAATTCGCTATGTTTACTATTTGATGCAACGAAATTAATTTCATTGGACTTGGTACAAATATGGTCTAAGTCTGATGAAATTTATTTCGTCCATGCATCGTCCCTTTTAACATTCAATCATTCAAAACTAATTCCTCTGACACCCACACCCTGGTACCATACACCCATTCGTCTTCATATCAAAGGGGAAATAATTGGCACTACCTTCTAGTTCCCAATAAAACGGAGTACGTTTTCTAGGATGATTACCAATCTCATTCATCGTTGTTGAATCGAAAATACGACCATTAATAATCGTATATTTTATAGAATTTGAATTTCTGATATTTTCCAAAGGATTTTTGTCTAAAATAATCAAATCAGCAAGTTTTCCCTCTTTCAAAGAACCAATTTCGTCTTCCATTCCCAAGTCAATCGCTCCGTTTATGGTTGCTGCTTTCAAAGCTTGTAAGTGTGACATGCCACCCTGAGCCAACATCCATAGTTCCCAATGTGCTCCAATTCCTTGTATTTGACCATGAGCTCCCAATTGGATTCCTACGCCTGCATCATTCAGTTTTTTACAAGATTTGGAAACCAAAATATGCCCATTTTCATATTCTTCTTCTGGCACCATGGTACGATGTCGAGATCTAGAGTCAATAATTGGACGTGGCGTAAAAGTTAGTAATTTTTTATTTTCCCAAACATTGGTATGTTGATACCAATAATATTCTCCATTCAGACCCCCATAATTTACGATAAGTGTTGGCGTGTTTTTCGTGTTTGTGCTAGACCAAAATTGAATGACATCATCATAAAGTGGAGCAACAGGAATATTGTGTTCTATACATGTATGCCCATCTGCAACCATAGACATATTGTGATAAAAGAATGATCCACCTTCAGGATACACATTCATTTTGAGTTCACGAGCCGCTTTGATGATTTGCTGTCGCTGTTCTCTACGGGGTTGATTATAACTTTTTACAGAAAATGCTCCAAATGCTTTGGTTCTTCGCAGTGCAGATCTTGCATCTTCCAAGCTTTCAATTGGTGCTTTGAAATCTCCATCTGCTCCATATAAAATCGTTCCAGTTGTAAATATTCTAGGACCAATCATATTTCCAGATTTGACCATTTCTGATTGAGAGAAAGTCATTTCAGAATTGGATGATGGATCATGTGTTGTAGTTACACCGAAAGCCAAATTAGTATAATATTGCCAATGTTTTTGTGGACTCAATCCATATCGAAATGCTCCTAAATGAGCGTGAGCGTCTATAATTCCAGGCATGACTGTTTTTCCTGTACAATCAATAATAGTTGCTTTTTTTGGAATTTCAATAGCACTTTCACTAATGTTTATAATCTTATTTCCTTCAATAATTATTGTTCCATTTGCTATCACCTTGTCCCTTTCCATAGTAATAATCCTAGCATTTGTCAAGGCAATTAGCCCTTTTGGAATATCATAATTGGCCATTAAACCAATATCAATTCCCGTCGAATCCATTGGCGGAATACTATCGACTGCACCTTCTAAAAATGTAAATCTTTCTGTCAGAGGATTGGAGAAATAAGTACTTCCCAAAGTCCAATGGATAGATTTACTGTCTTTCGACCAATGCAAAGCAATCCCCGCATCTCGTGCCACTTGTGCTACGGGTACAGATTTGATATTTGCTCCCATTTCCATAGATTTTCCATGTAAAGGCATTTTTGCAACATAAACCTTGTGTAAATCAGAAAAAGCAATCCATTTATTATCAGGACTAGCAGTAAATTGAGTGGCATATTTACTGGTGAAAATCGTTTTTTTATCTTTCCCATCTAAATCCACACTATGAAATCCCTTTTTCAAACTACCAAAAATATAGCCTCCTGTTTGATAGAAAATACGGTCACCTTTTGTATTAAAAACTGGATTTTGACCTTCCTTAGTCACTAATTTTACATTTTGACCATTGGAATCCATTGTATAAATGCCGGGTTTTTTAGAAAATAAATATCCTTGATGCATATTTCCCCCTTCCTTTCGGTAAACGATATATTTTCCATCATTTGAGTAAGAAGGAGTTCTGAAAATGCCTTTTTCGGTGGTCAAATTGGTTATTTTTTTAGAATTTAGATTCATTTTTATAATTTTTCCCATTGTTTCATCATTCCAAGTAACAAAAATCAAGGAATTCCCATTAGGAGAAAATTTCGGTTCAAATTCAAAATCAGTTCCATTAGTTAATCTTTTGGGTTTTCCATTGGGTAAATTCTTTTTCCATAAATAACCCATTGCATTGAAAATGATATATTTTTCATTTGGAGAAGTTATCGTTTGACGAATCGCTTTTACCTTAAACTTTTCTTCAAAAACTTGCTGTTTAAAAAGCAATGTCTCTACCAAATCATGTTTTGCATTCACTTTAAAAGGAATTTCTGTTGCCTTTTTAGTATCTACATTTATATTCCAAATTTTCCCCTTTCCCCAAATGACAATATTTTTATCATCAGGTGTCCATGCAAAGCCTGTATAAATTCCGAAAATGGTCCAAGCCTCCTGTTGATCCTTACTCAATCCTTCGAAAATGGGAAATGCTTCACCCGTATCAAGATTTTGAACAAATAAGATCGTCTTGGTGCGAATACGCTTGATATAGGCAATCCATTGTCCATTATGAGCGATTTGTGGACGAAAAGATCCACCCGTTCCTGTTACAATATTTTCTACTTTGCCTTCATCACGATCATATCTTTTGATGATAAAAATTTGTTTATTGGGATCTTTATTGTATTGAAAATATCCGCCTGGATAAATATCTTCTGAGAAATAAATATATCGTCCATCGCTAGACACACAAGGTTCATTGACATCTTGCTGGTCATTTTTTCGTTTAGTAATTTCGATACCAGCACCGCCTGAAATATGGTACATCCACATTTCACCAGCACCTAATGAACGTTTAGAAGTGAAGTGTTTTCGAGCAATAAAATATTCTCCATTGGGCATCCAAGCGGGATTGTTCAATAATCTAAAGGATTCTTTGGTCACCTGCTTTGCATTTTCACCATTGGCATCCATTACCCAGATATTATCTCCGCCACCTGCATCACTTGTAAATAGGATTTGTTTGCCGTTGGGGGAGAAACGGGGTTGTACTTCCCACGCCAATCCTGTGCGTAGTGCTTTTGCCGTTCCGCCTGTGATGGGCATGGTGTAAATATCTCCGAGCATGTCGAAGATGATGGTTTTTCCGTTGGGACTTACATCTAGGTTCATCCAGGTACCCTCCGTGACAGTAAATTCTACGTGTTTGATTTTGTCTGTTGGGTTATTTACGTTCCATTTTTCGGATTCTTTATCTTGTGCGAAGATGGAAAAGGAGATTGCTATCAAGTAAAAAGCTAGGATATATTTTGACATTTTATTTTTTGGGTAAAAATAGGTAAAAAATAGATTGAATTTAGCAGAAAAAAGCAAAGAAATATATTTTCACCTACTTAAGATACTGTGTGCAAATCCAAGTAATTTGATAAAAAAATATTGATTTCAACCAAATTATATTCGGTATAGCCAATAAAATTCCGTTATAGCATTTTTCTTAAAAAACTGCTATTTAAAAATATACACATAAAAACATATGTATATATTTTTAAATAGCAGTTTATTAAGAAAAATGCTATAACGGAATTTTATTGGCTATACA
>CAMZLN010000235.1 GCA_947311465.1 uncultured Saprospiraceae bacterium | reverse complement strand
AGAGCCGACTTATCAAATTATCAAATTATCAAACGTTAGATTATAACTTTGATAATTTGATAAGTCGGCTCTCCAAAGTCGAGACTGGATGAGTTGACGGTTGAAAATAAGATTCATTTTTGAAAATAATGCCTTTCATTGACGAAATACCTTTTTTTGTCAAAATCAATTTACAATCCAGACATATATTTTTTAGGCGTAGTACCATATTTTTTCTTAAATGCGGCAATAAAATGACTAGGAGTACTATATCCTACTTGGTCGCTTATTTCAGAGATATTAAATTTTTGGCTCTCAATCATATCTCTTGCAAGCTCCATTTTGTAGTTTAATAAAAAATTAAAGACCGTATCTCCATAAATTTGCTTGAATCCATCTTTAAGTTTTTTCAAAGGCAATTCAATCATTTGAGCTAATTCTTGCAATTTAGGAGGATTGGCAACCTGCTCGATAATAATCGTTTTGGCTTTGATTATTTTTTTTACATTGGCTTCGTCTTTCAGAAACGGGCAATTGTCAGGCCCTTCTTTTTTGCTAAAGAAAATACTCAATAATTCATAAACTTTACCTTTAGTATATAATACTTCTAAGGATGGACTCAAATTGAAATTAAAAATTTCTGTCAAAACGACATGCTCCCTAGGGCTTAATTCTTTATTCGTATAATATTTTTTTTGGGCATTTTCACCTTCAAGAAATTGGATCAAACCAGCTTCTTTAGAGAAAAATTGATGAAATCGATCAATTCCTACCAAAAGAATAATATACTTAGCATTGGGAGATAAATCTAAATTGATAGGCAAATCTTCATTGGGATTATATAAAAATACGGCGGAATTAGTTGCAACATCCATTATATAACGACCATTATTGAAAATCAATTTATTGTTCTCTGACAATGAAAAATGAATTTGAATATAATCTTTACTTACTTCTCGAATTTCTTTTTTGACCTTTCCAGAAATATTATGATATTTTATCAGGGAAAAATCGGACTCTAATTGTGTTATAAACATTGAACTTTTATCGTTATTTTTTAAATAAATATATTTTCACCTTTGATAGGTATTATCAAAAATAAGGTATTTTATCCAATTTTGCAGGTTTTTTGTAGGAAATGTTGTTTTTAAGGCAATATTTTTTAGCGACACTAAAAAACCTTTTAGCGTTATAAACTGATATTTTTTAAGAGTAATTTTGTTGTAGATATTAAAAAAGGACAATGATATTTTTAAAGGACAATGATATTTTTAAAGAATAGGTTTTGGTTATTATTTTTAATTGCTCCCGTAGGATTGATTTCAGCTCAGTCCTACGAGCAATTAAATCCAGAAATTGAAAAGATCTTAAACGAAGTCGTAATTACTGCGACCAAAACGAAACGTCAGTTAAGTACGACAACGGTACCCGTTACATTGATTCAAACCAAAGATATTGAAAATACAAATGCTTTAAGAATTCAAGGCGTCTTGGATGAATACACAGGGCTAAATACAGTGTCTAGTGCATTGGGTACGGGCATTCAACTGCAAGGATTGGATGCGGATTATTCTTTAATTATGATTGATGGTGTTCCCATTATAGGAAGGCTGAATGGTGTGTTGGATCTATCAAGACTTTCAGTATCCAATATTTCACACATAGAAATTATAAAAGGACCTTCGTCCGTATTATTTGGATCAAATGCCTTGGCAGGTGTGGTCAATATCATCACCAAATCCCCCAAAGATGAGCAATCTGTTGAATTGTCATCAAAAGCAAGTTCCTTTCAAACCTACGATTTTGCTATTAATGGATTGTATTCAAAAAATAAGTACAAAGGGATTATTTCTGCAAACTCTTATTCTACGGGTGGATATGATTTAGCATCAAATTATCAAGGATATAATTTATCTACAGATTATTATGGAAAAACGGTTTCTCCTCATTCCAATTACTCCTTATCTATTCAAAACGGATATAAAATTTCAGACCAATTGGATATACATTTCAATGCAAGATATTTTAAAGAATCAGAAAAATATGATTTTGTAGATGATAAAGATGCTGTGATACATGGAAATGGAAATGTTGTTGATTGGTCCATCAAACCTTGGGTGACTTATCAGGTTTCACCGAAATTAAAATCTACCATAAGATATAGTTACAATCAATATCGGACCGAAACGAATGAAAATTTCAAAAAAGATGATGTCATGTATAGTCATTCTTTTTACAACGAAAATTATGGTTTATTGGAATGGCAAAACGATTTTAAGGTCAATAATAAACATGAATTCACACTAGGAGCGGGATATGAAATGGAAGGTGTTCAAACATCAAGACTTTCGGATGACCAGTTTCACAATGCCAATAATAAATTTCTCTATTTGCAATACATTCTCACTTATAAAGACAATTTGAATGTGGTATTAGGCTCAAGATATGAGCAGCATAAAAACTATGCGAGTCAATTTAATCCAAAAATTTCTTTCAAATATAATATTGCGCCACAATATGTGATAAAGGCTTCTGTAGGGCGTGGGTTTAAGAAACCAGATTTCAAACAGTTATATTTCAATTACACCAACAATGCGATTGGCTATACCGTTTTGGGGACAACTTATGTTGAAGAAGGTATGAATAATTTATTGTCGCAAAATGAAATAGCGATAAATCCAGAAAACAATCAACCTGTCATTTATGATTTATACTATAATATTTTAGAAAATGGTGGGAAAATTGAAGCAGAATCATCTACAGGAATAAATTTAGGAATGAGCATACGTTCAATAGATAATACAATAATTGATTTCAATTTATTTAGAAATGATTTACAAAATCTGATTGAAACTACGCCCATTGCATTAAAAAAGAATGGGTGGCAAGCTTACAGTTATCAAAATCTAAATAGAGTTTATACCCAAGGAGCTGAAGTCAATGTAAAATATTATTGGGGTGATCATCTTAAAATTTGCGGAGGTTATCAATATTTAGATGCGAAAGACAAAAAAGTGTACGAACAAAAAAAAGGCAAAGGTAAAATAAAAACCTAAGGGACTTGTTGGAGGAGAGACTCCCAGCATTCCGAAAGAGGACTCACCTACCATTTAAAGTCCAGGGTCTCAAGTCTCCCCTGAGAGTTGAGTGAGTGAATCCCCAAACTTTGCTTTTATTATGATGACTTTCACCACTAGAGGCAATTTGGGGCTCGTTTTCTGCAACCAACGACTCTCAGGGGAGACTTGAGACCCTGGACTTTAAATGGTAGGTGAGTCCTCTTT
>CAMZLN010000234.1 GCA_947311465.1 uncultured Saprospiraceae bacterium | reverse complement strand
TATGGATGGTCTTTAGATGATGTTTTTCTTACTGACTTAAAAAAATATAAAGGTGAGGCTTGTGTGACTTCTACTGAAACTGGTGCAATTTGTACTATGGGGGATTCTTTTGGAACTGCAATTATTCCTGCTACAATTTTATCTTCAAATGATATTTCAGATCAGGAAAATAACTTACAAATTCAAGTGTATCCAAATCCAGCTTCAAATAATTTGATAGTTAATATTCCAAGGAACAACTCGAAGAATACTAATATTTCCATCGTTTCCATTGAAGGAAAAGTAATCAAACAATTTAGTACTGCTAGTCATGAGAATATTAATATGAATATTGAAAATATTCCTGCTGGCTTCTACATTGTGAAAGTACAAACTGATTTAGGAACAGGAACACAAAAGATTGTAATAAAATAAAATTTGTGTTGTAATAAATAATAAAAAAATGGTAGTGACGTGATGTCGCTACCATTTTTTTTATTCAACTTTTATTTTTTTTTCAAAATACCAACTCCAAAACATCAAGCATGTTCTCAACATAATGAAATTCTATTCCTTTTAAATATTCTGGACTAATCTCTTCAATATTTTTTCTATTCTCAATACAAAGAATGATGTCTTTGATTCCTGCTCTTTTAGCTGCTAGTATTTTTTCTTTGATTCCACCAACTGGTAGAACCTTTCCACGTAAAGTAATTTCACCTGTCATTGCAATATTCGGCTTTAATGGTTTCTTTTTTAAGGCAGAAACCAGTGAAGACATCATTGTAATTCCTGCAGAAGGACCATCTTTTGGAATTGCACCTGCGGGAACGTGTATGTGAATATCATTTTCTTCCAACATCTTGATATCAATACCTATTTTTTCTGCATTTGCTTTTATAAAACTTAATGCTGTTGTAGCAGATTCCTTCATTACCTTTCCCAGATTTCCAGTTAATGTTAATTTACCTTTACCTGGATTTATAGAACTTTCAATAAATAGAATATCGCCTCCTACACTTGTCCAAGCCAAACCTACCGCCACTCCTGCAACATTTTTACCACTGAGTTCTGAAACTGAAAATATACTTGGACCTAATATATCTTTTAAATTTTCTTTTTCAATTTTTACCACTTGTTCTCCATCCATTGCAATTCGTTTTGCTGAATGGCGCATCAATCCCGCAATTTTCCGATCTAGCCCTCTTACTCCCGACTCTTTTGTATATTGTTCAATAACGGCCCGAATAACTGGTTTGCCAATTTTTACATGACTTTTCTTTAGTCCATGTTGCTTTCGTTGTTTTGAAACAAGATGTTTATTTGCAATCTCTACTTTTTCCTCTGTCGAATATCCTGAAATATTGATAATTTCCATCCTATCCAGTAATGCTGGTTGGATAGTACTCAATGAATTTGCTGTTGCAATGAATAATATCTTTGATAAATCGTAATCAACTTCAAGATAATTATCATGAAAAGTACTATTTTGTTCTGGATCTAATACTTCTAATAATGCCGATGAAGGATCTCCTCTATGATCTGATCCTATTTTATCTATTTCATCTAAAATAAAAACAGGATTTCCTGACTTCACTTTTTTCAATGATTTTAAAATTCGGCCTGGCATCGCACCTATATATGTACGCCTGTGTCCCCTAATTTCAGATTCATCATGAATACCCCCTAAGGACATTCTAATAAATTTTCGATTTATGGCATTGGCAATCGACTTTCCTAAAGATGTTTTACCAACACCTGGAGGACCAACCAAGCAAATAATAGGAGCCTTCATATCGCCCTTCAATTTTAGAACGGCTAAATGTTCAAGTATTCGTTCTTTTACCTTTTCTAATCCAAAATGATCTGCATCTAAGACTGACATCACTTTTTTCAAATCAAAATTATCTTTCGTATATTCTTCCCAAGGTAAATCCAACAATAATTCCAAATAATTTAAAGTAACTGTGTACTCTGCTACTTGTGGATTTATTCTCTTTAATTTTTCTAGTTCTTTGTCAAAAACTTCTTTTACATCCTTTGACCATTTTTTCTTTTTGGCTTTTGCAGCTAAATTATTGGCAGTTTCTGATTGTGGATTATCTCCTAACTCTTCTTGAATTGTTTTTAACTGTTGATTTAAAAAATAATCTCTTTGTTGCTTTTCTAAATCAGTACGTACCTTACTTTCAATTTGAGATTTTAATTTTAAAAGTTGCAATTCATCATTCATTTGAGATAATAATGCACTTGCTTTTTTATCAATATCATCAATTTCCAGAATTGATTGCTTAATTGACATTTCACAACTCAAATTTGATGTAATAAAATTTAATAAAAATGTATCACTTGAAATATTATTCAGCATAATATTCGCATCACTTGGAATATTAGGTGATAAAGCAATAATTTGCTTCGCCATATCTCTAATAGAAGAAATAGATGCTTTCATATTCATCTTATCTTCTGAAATATTATATACCAAATGAGAAATAGTTCCCTTTAAAAATGGTTTTTCTTGAACGAGATTTTCCAATTTGAATCGCTTACGACCTTGCAATATCGCAGTGATAGAACCATCTGGTAATCTCAACAATTTTACAATCTTAGATAAAGTTCCCACCTTATATAAATCATCAAAAGTTGGATCTTCGATTTTACTATCCTTTTGAGCAATAACTGCAATTAATCTATCCGTTTCATAGGCATGATTTATTGCTTTAATTGATTTGTCTCGTCCTATTGTAATTGGAATAATCAAACCTGGAAAAAATACCGTATTTCTCACCACTAACAAGGGCATAATATCGGGATACTTCTCATCAACTTGTTCTTCATCTACTTCATCAATAGGAAAAACTGGTAATACATCCATGTCAGAAGGAGTTGGTTGATTAGAAAAAAAGTTTTCAAACATATATAATCAATTTCTAGTATTATTAATTTAAACCTTAAAGGAAATTGTCGCCTTATGTATTGTAAGGGAAATGTCTGATGTGTGTCACTCTGTCATTTATTACAAAGTTAAATACTGCAAACTTTCCTTTAACGTTTAAATTAATAATACTAGAAATTGAATATATATGTTTGAAAACTTTTTTTCTAATCAACCAACTCCTTCTGACATGGATGTATT
>CAMZLN010000233.1 GCA_947311465.1 uncultured Saprospiraceae bacterium | reverse complement strand
GACATATGTTTTTATGTGTATATTTTTAAATAGATTTTGTTCAAATCGAAGGAAAAAGCACAGTAATAGCCTAGCTATTGCGAGCATTTTTGCTGAAGAGTTGGGCAAAATATATAAAAAAGATATATGGAAAAATATGTGTCCAACTACTTGTCTAGTGGCTGGACAATTAATTCATTTCATAAAATAATACAACATTGGGCGGAAATTCATTCGGAAAAATATTTAGAATTACAACATTTGGAGAATCTCACGGTCCTGCCATTGGCGTTGTAATTGATGGTTGTCCACCTAATTTGGAAATTGATATAGATTTTATTCAAAAAGAACTCAATCGTCGAAAACCTGGTCAATCCAGCATTGTCACTCAAAGAAAAGAAGGAGATATTGTAGAAATTCTCTCAGGTGTTTTTGAAGGAAAATCAACTGGAACACCCATTTCACTTTTGATCAGAAACAAAGATCAACGCTCAAAGGACTATAGCCACATCAAAGATAAATACCGTCCTTCTCATGCAGATTTTACTTACTCAGAAAAATATGGAAATCGAGATTATCGTGGAGGTGGAAGATCATCTGCAAGGGAAACAGCATCAAGAGTTGCTGCCGGAGCAATTGCAAAACTTTTTTTACTCGAAAAAGGAATTCATATTCAAGCTTATGTCAGTCAAGTAGGTAGTATTTTTTGTGAATTTGATTATAAAAAATTAGATTTATCTCAAACAGAAAACAATATTGTTCGCTGTCCCGATCAGGAAGTAGCTACAAAAATGATTGACTATATCAAGGAAATTAAAAAGGCTGGAGACACGATTGGTGGGGTTGTAAATTGTGTAATTTCGGGATGTCCAACGGGACTTGGATCTCCTGTCTTTGAGAAATTACATGCAGAACTTGGAAAAGCCATGCTATCAATCAACGCATGTAAAGGATTTGAATATGGCAGTGGTTTTAATGGAGTTTCAATGAAAGGTTCACAACATAATGATGCCTTTTATAATGACAATGGTGTTATTAAAACCAAGACGAATTATTCTGGTGGAATTCAAGGTGGGATTTCAAATGGGATGGATATTTACTTTCGTGCAGCCTTCAAACCGGTAGCTACGATAATTCAAGACCAAAAATCAGTGGATAAAGATGGAAAATCAGTGATTGTATCGGGAAAAGGGCGCCATGATCCATGTGTTGTTCCACGTGCTGTACCCATAGTTGAAGCGATGGCTGCATTAGTGATTATAGATGAATTTTTAAGATAGGATTTTACAAATTCGCCAATACTTCTTTATCGATTTTTCTCAATTTGGAAACGACTAATTCGTAAGAATGATCTATTAATTCTTTTAAAAGCGTATCACTTAATTCTGATTCAAAAAATACCGTATTCCAATGCTTTTTACTCATGTGAAATCCAGGAATAATATCGTCACCGTATTCATCTCTCAATTCAATTGCACGTACAGGATCACACTTTAGGTTCATCGTAAAAGGATCATTCTCCAATCCCATCAGACCAAACATCTTCCCCATCACCTTAAAAACTAAGGTCGTTTCATTAAAAGGAAATGATTCTGTTGCACCCTTTTTTGAAAGACAATATGCTCTTGCGAATTCAATATTCATAAATCATTTCTTAATTCTTTATTTTCAATTTGCCTAACTCTAAATTCATTGAGATTCGCATCTTATTCAATCGAATATTTTGTAAAACCACTTTCAAAAAATGCATCAAACTCAGATCTCATTCTCAAAAAGGCTAACATATCGTGATTCAAAATTAATTCATGATCTGGCAAGCCACACTCCACTGCCTTTTTTAAATAAAAAAACCCATTTTCAACGTCTTCTAAGTTGGAATAAGCACAAGCCATGTGAAAATATATCGTCGCATCTTTTGAATCAATATCTGCTGCTTTTTCAAAAGAATCTATTGCCTTTTTCATATCATATTGTAATAAATATTTCAAACCTTCCTTCCGAAATTTATTTATTGGTCGTGTCCCCATTGGTAATTGACAATTCTCATGCACAATCTCCCCATTTCGCTTTAAATCAATTAAAACTTGCATTGTATTACTAAGCTTTGATGTCAAGACATATCTCACCAATTCACCTTCTTCCATAACCGTGAACAAATGATGTGCCCCCATTACACTAGACAATTTTGTAACCTGAACTCCATTTGCAATCACAGTTTCTACCCCAGCCCAATTATTATGAAATTCAATAGTTGTGTTTCCTGATTTTAGTTTTAGATATTGCATACAAAAAAAAATTACATCTTAACTACTCTAATTGTTCCAGAAGCACTCTTATCATTCAAAATTTCAATAAAGTAAGCTCCTGATTGCCATGAAGATGAATTGATGACTGTTTGATTATAAAAATCACCTTTTGTTACTATTTTTCCAAGTACATCACGAATAATATATTCAAAATGTCCCCCTTTATCCATTTTTAATTCTAGGATATTTTGAAGTGGGTTTGGAGAAACTAAAATCTCATTATCCAAAGAAACTTTGATATTTTCAATCAGTTCCAAAACACCGTTTACCATAAAATCATCAAAATAGAACCCATCCCCTGTTGTAAAATTATCAGAAACCAATCTAAATTTAATATACACTTTTTCTTCACCAATAAAATCTTGTAAATCTACAATTTCAGAAATCCATTCCTCCTGAACTCCACTGTACAATGGCTGCCCATCATCTTGGTATCCGTTTCCAATCGTTGTGAAATCACCACACAGTGGTTGATAATTTATCCCATCGGTAGATGCCATAATTTGTACAAAGTCATATCCTTTTTCGATATCCCACTTTGCATTATAACTCAAATGTGCATATTCATATCCAGACAAATCTAGTGACTGATTTAATCGAATGTCAGTTTCGGACAAATTGGTATACTCCCCTTCTGGAGAATCTGTTATACATTGAAAAGGAGAAAAATAAGTCATATTTGTACTATCCCAACTGATAGAATTCCAGGCTTCCATCCCACTGGCAACCTGTAAAGTATCGAGATTATTAAATAATGACCTCGTGATTGTATCAGAATCAATATAGTCACCATGGTCAATATGAATTACAAATTTCACTTCTTCTTTTCCTTTAAAATCCGCTAAATCATAATCAACAACTGCAATTTTCTCTTTACTTGGTTTCAAATTCAATTGAACCACCTCATCAGAAATCGTCAAAACATCAGAAAGAGACTCATAAGTAATATCCACAGCACCTTGTTTCAATCCATAATTTTGGTATTTTAACATTAATTTATTTTGACCGATTTTGAGTTCACTCAATGATCCTTGCACCAATGTGGTATATTCATTCAAAATATGGACTGCGGCTAAATTCTGAAACATGGCATCTTGATTTAGTCCAATAATGGCAGATTTTGGTGGCCAAAAAGCATAGGAAGGAGGCCCAACTTCTGGGGTCATAGCTAAAATTTTCGGTTTTGTCACTTGTTCTCCGTACATCCAATCATCACTATTTCCAGTTGCGTTATATCCAACGGTTTCATGGGCAGTACCCACTAAATAATTATTATACTTTGTCAATAAAGCACCAATATTTTTGAATAATTTATCATCAACAGTAATGGAATCTTTAAAACCCCATGGATAAATCAATAAATTACTGTAAGTGTGATAATTCAAAGCAACTTCAAATTGATGATTTTCACATAAATATTTCATTGCTTGAGTTTCTGGCTCTGAAAAAGGCGCATCTCCTTTATAAACTTGACTTTCAGGATCGGTGGATGCTCCACCTGGGTAATCCCAATGATCAGAATAATTTCGATTTAAATCAACGCCAAAATCACTACCAATTGGAAGTCTGTTCTTTCTCCAAAGACCTCCGCCATCAGGACGAATAGTTCCATTAAAAACATAACCATCTGGATTAACACAGGGCACAAAATACATCTCGTTATTATCAACTAAATACTTTACTTCATCATTAGTTTCATAATTTTCAAGCAAATACCACATATAAAAAATCAATTGAGCCAAACTGTTTGGTTCTCGTGCATGATGCAAGGCGGAGTACAAAATCTGTGGTTTTTCAATCTGTTCTTCATCTGGATTATTTGAAATACGAAGCCATTCAATTGGACGATTTTCAAAAGTACGAAAGGTGTCAATGGGTTTCCGTTCCGATATCAAATTTGGAAATAACAATCTCATTGAATCTAAAACAACCAATAATTCATCGTAATTTAAATATCCACCCATTGAGCCATATTTGTAATGACTTGGGATTGGATATTGTGATGATAGTGATTCTTCACAAAGATTAGCAATTGGATTTCCACGAAAAGCATCATTTTGTTTTGAATAAAACGTAGAAACATCTCTTATAATTACATCATGCAAAATCCCATTCCTTTTTAATATTTCCAATTCCTTGGAAGAAAAATCACTTGAAAATGACTCTCCAGGAACATATTTTCCATGATCAATTCCTATGCCCAAATCAATGAGTTCTTGGATAGTGATATCCTGTAAGGAAATTTTAATTCGGTGATAGGTATTTTGGTTTTGGCTTTGTCCAATTACAAACCAAAACGATAATATTAGTATTAATACTTTTTTCATTAATAGAGAATTTGAAAATAAAAATAAAGTTCATATACAGAATTCATATAGAACAAAGATATAAAAAACGAAAATACTACTTTCCGTACTTAAAGTAGCTGGACACATATTTTTCCATATATCTTTTTTATATATTTTGTCCAACTCGTCGTTATAAAGCCTTGACAGAATAGGACTATGCCTTCGTTTTATGCCCCTGCCTTCCTGCGGTCGGCAGGCAGGTTGATTTGAACAAAATCT
>CAMZLN010000232.1 GCA_947311465.1 uncultured Saprospiraceae bacterium | reverse complement strand
TATAGATTTATTACTTGAATCTGATAAAATTCATCAAGAAATTTTTAACTTTGAACAGCATTTGTGGTCTTATTGAAAGAAAGTGAGAATGTGAGTCGATTTTGCAAAAGCAAAATCGACTCACATTCTCACTTTCTTTCAATAAGACCACAAATCCTGTTCAAAGTTAAAAATTTCTTGATGAATTTTATCAGATTCAAGTAATAAATCTATACCCGAATACATATCTTTTAATCTATTGTCCCGAACATTCGATGCTTTTGTGATATAACTAGAGAAATATCTCATTTGAAATAAGTCATCCCAAGACATCACTTGACTGTCATTGTAGTCATTTGGTAATGCATTTCGAGCCAATGCATCCCGAATATCAGGATAATACACCCAAAATAACGGCTTTTCATACTTAAAGTTTCCAAATTCGTCTCGCTCTTCTACCAAAGGTGCAATTCCAAGTATTCTGACTCGCATGGTAGAAGTTGCTTCATCAAAAAACCATATTTCTTTGATTTTGAATCGTTTAACGGATGTATAATCAATTGAATTTTCAATAGGTTGTAATATTTCAACACCCGTTTCTGGATCAATAACTCGCACAGTATCTTTTGTGGCTAAAATATCATTGACATTGGGTTCTGAATAGGTAAATTTATCATCTTCAGCACTGTACACCGTTAAATTTTCGTTTTTTATGGCTTCGGTAATGATATCAAACAATGGTCTTTGTGGATTGACAAATCCTAAATTCATTTTCTCTCTTGTGTCTATAATACGCCAAACTTTCTTTTCATACATCAAATCTGCTTCCCGAATGGGTGGATATTCTAAAACACGCCGTTCTTCCAAAATTCGCTTTTTGGTAACGCCATCAACTGGCTGTGCCATCATTGACAAGCTCATTCCGACGAAAAATACAATCATAAATGCTTTCATATAAATAAATTTTGATTAAGAATTGATTTGTACTTATCCAGTAAGGAACTGTGACATAATTAAATATAGATTCTTCACAGTTTCTTAGGTAACGCATCTTTTATTTCATTTTATTTTGCAAATAAAAATTTTAACAGTTTTGGGACTGCAATGGGGTCATGCACCATTGGGGGATGTTTCTCTAATGTGTTTATTGTGATAGTCCAAAGTGACGGTTCAATGTAGTAGTAGGACACTTTGAATGATACATTGGGCAGGACGTTAGAATGAAATAAATTCCATTTACCTGAAAAGAATTCACAAAAATATCAGAATCGTAGGTCCGATGAAATTTAT
Source organism: uncultured Saprospiraceae bacterium (assembly GCA_947311465.1). Lineage (GTDB taxonomy): Bacteria > Bacteroidota > Bacteroidia > Chitinophagales > Saprospiraceae > CAMZLN01. Next base: position 9,971 of record CAMZLN010000232.1, on the reverse strand, counting down.
CTCGTCATTTTTTGGGTCAATAATGAAATAAATTTCATTTGCCTGATATCAATTTCAATAAAAAATAACCTATATTTGCCCCCATCGAGAAAATGATACAATTTAATGGCAAAAGATCAACAACATCTGATAGAAGAAAGTAAAGAAATGGGCTTTTTAGACCATTTGGAAGAATTAAGATGGCATCTTGTTCGGTCAGCGCTTGCAATAATTGTTTCTGCAATTGTAATTTTCTTTTTCAAAGAATTTACTTTTGATACACTTATATTTGGTCCTAAAAATCCAAATTTTGTAACCTACAATTTCTTATGTAATATTTCAGAATCTCTGTGTTTCAGACCCAATGATTTCACAATAAAGACCATAGAATTAGGAGAGCAATTTTTCATGCACATGAAAGTATCCATTATGCTAGGCATTATTGTATCTTTTCCTTATGTCTTTTGGGAAATTTGGAGATTTGTTAAACCAGGCTTGATGCCAAAAGAAAAAAAAGCCGCTAAAGGAATGGTGTTAATTTGTTCCTTTTTATTCTTCACTGGGGTTTTATTTGGATACTTTGTAATGGCACCATTTTCGATTTCTTTCCTTGCAAGTTATACGGTAGGCATTAATGTTGAAACCGCTCCTACCCTATCATCTTATGTTGGATACATGATTATGGTCACGTTACCAACTGGTCTTGTTTTCGAGTTGCCTGTAGTGGTATATTTTCTATCAAAAATAGGTTTGGTCACACCTTCCGTCATGAGAAATTATCGAAGACATGCTGTGGTTTTAATTCTTGTGGTTTCTGCAATCATTACTCCGCCCGATGTAATCACTCAAATATTAATTGGTTTACCTTTGTTTCTTTTATATGAAATCAGCATCTTCATTTCAGCTAGAGTTGAGAAGAAACAAAAGGCTTTAGAATTACTTGAAAAATAAATTATGGCACTGAGAATATCTTCATCACTCACTTTATTTCTAAAACTAATGGTTCCCATTGTTTGGACAACCTTTTTAGGATCACTTACTATTGCAGTATTCATGAATGATAATGTGCAGGCGTTTGGATTGACTCATGCGCAATTCAAAATAAGTCTTGTTATTTTTTTAATAATAGGATTGATTATCCTTTACTTTACCTTTATTCAATTGATGAGAGTGGAAGTCGAAGAAGATGCTATAATTGTTACCAACTTTAAAACCACATACCGTTATCCCCTTCATAATATTGAAAATATAAGTACTCCGTCTTCTTTTATGCCTGTGGTGACTATCACGCTTAAAGAAAAAGGTCATTTTGGGAAAAGAATTCCCTTTTTAGCTAGAAAATCTGTTTTATTGGATTATTTATCAACGCATCCAAAATATAAATCATTGTTAAAATAAGTTACAATTATTTTTTTACTCCATAATCCATAATAACTTTCGTTATTGTGTCATTTCACAATTCGATACTTCCTCAAAACCGCATCATTCGATGAAATGACAAGCACATAGGTACCTCTAGGAAATTTTGATAAATCCATCCTTTTTGAATACACTTTAGGAGATTGTTTTGCCAATTCATGATGAAATACCATCTTTTTAGCAGAATTAAATAATTTCCATTTTACAATCCCCCCTGATTGAACCTCATATTTCACAACAATCCTTCCATCATCATCAACACGTACTTTTTCGATTCCTGCCAATGATTCTTCATCACCAACATTAAAAGTTGAAAATACTTTGACATCACCCGAACTTGTTATTCCTTTTAATCTATAAGCTAATTTTGGTGGAATTCGGGTCTTGAAACCTAAATCTGTAAATAGATAATCGCTTGACTCACCTTCTCCAGAAATTTTCTGTATTGTTTTGAATGGAAGTCCCGCAATCGATTTTTGTATTTCAAAAACATAACCTGCGGGTTCGTTCTTTGTAGACCATTTTACCAACATTTTTAATTTATCCTTCTTCACTACAAAATGTGAAATTTTTAATGCCTTCGCTCTTTTGTCAACCAATGCGACTAATGGAGATTGCTTTCCGATATAAATAACAGGTCCATTTTTCGGAGACCATACCTTCGTTCTTAATGGCAAAGAAAATTTATTAGGTGGAGTGACAGCACCTACACTTTCTGCATTATCGGTCTGAATGGTTCTAACTTCCATCCCGTTCTTTGAAACAAAAATCAACTTAAATTGATTAAAACTCCCACTTGCCCGTGTCCAAGGTTTGTCATCATTATTTTTTCGCAATGGAGCACCCCAGCAGCCCTCTCCGACATACACCGTTCCATGTTCATCATCACGAATAAATCCTTCAAAACTTCCTTTTTTATTGGAAGGAACTATCGGATAAGTTGCTTTTACAACATGTGCATCTGATTCTACAGCCAAATCCAACCCATATTTATAAAACAAAGAAGCCCAATTAAATAATTGATCGTTTCTCTCTGATTTTTTAGCAGTATGAGGCCTTATAGTAAAATGATATTGAGCAATTTTAAACTTCACATTTTTTGAAGATTTCAATTCAGATTCTAACCAAGCTTTTTGACTTCCACCTGATGCAATCATAGTATTCAAAGTAAATACTTTTAATAAATTTCCAAACTGTATAGCGTAAGTTACATCTTTGCTAGGTACGTCAAATAACTCAATTATCGTTCGATTTGAATATTCATGATTACCACGAGTAGTTAAAACAGGCGTAATTCGTCCATCTTTTGAAATAATAGTTTGCCAATCATCAAACCACTCAATCCATTCTCGGTCAGAATCTCCTCCAGTCATATCTCCACCAAAAAGTACGACATGGGGTCTAAACTTGGAAACCAATAGATTGGCATTTCTTCTTGCTTTTCTATGATTTCTTGAATCGCCACCAGCAATAATTGATAAACGTTGACCAACTGGAGCCGTTTCAAAAAAATATCGCTTACTCACCCCTTCACTATCCTTAATTACAAAAAAGTACTTGCTCCCAGGTTCTAAATCTTCAAGTCTTACAAAATGATTATTCATCCCTTTAAACTTTACAATTTTATCTGGAGATTGCTTAAAAGAATAATTTTCTACATTGTTACCATAATCTACTAAACCATAATAAAGCACAGGACTTGCTCCCGAAACTTGATCCCACCCAATCACCATGGTAGTTGACGGGTCAGCTCTCCACATACATCTAAATCGATCCGCTTTTGCAGACAAAAGCATCGGAATTGCAATGAGTATTAATAAAAAAGTGTTTCGCATAATCTAAATGTTCATTTCTGGCATTGAATCCCTAATTTAATAGATGGAATTCTTTTTCTTTTAATAGATTTTCTATTTTTGTGCCAATGTTATTTATTAATGCTTTTTAGGCATAAAAAAATATACTTTTCAGCGACTTTTATAAAACTTTAACATAATGCACCAAGATACAATATTATTTGATTTAATCAAACATGAATTAAATAGACAACAAAGATGTATAGAATTAATCGCTTCTGAAAATTTTACTTCCCAAGCCGTTTTAGATGCTGTCGGAACTTGTCTTACGAATAAATACGCAGAAGGATACCCAGGTAAAAGATATTATGGCGGGTGTGAAGTCGTTGATAAAATAGAACAATTGGCTATTGACCGTCTAAAAGAGCTTTTTGGAGCGGAATATGCTAATGTTCAACCTCATTCTGGTGCTCAAGCCAACGCTGCCGTTTTCTTAGCACTTTTACAACCTGGCGATACAATTTTAGGATTTGATCTTTCACATGGAGGACATCTTTCTCATGGTTCACCTGTTAATTTTTCTGGAAAAGTGTACAATCCAACTTTCTATGGTGTGGAAGAAAGTACGGGTAGAATCGACATGGATAAAGTTGAAGCAAAAGCATTGGAAGTAAAACCTAAATTAATTATATGTGGAGCATCTGCCTATTCAAGAGATTGGGATTATGAAAGATTCAGAGCTATAGCAGATAAAGTTGGGGCTTTATTATTGGCAGATATTGCCCATCCAGCAGGATTAATCGCAAAAGGTTTATTGAATAATCCAATGCCACATTGCCATGTTGTGACTTCTACCACCCATAAGACTTTACGTGGTCCAAGGGGTGGAGTCATCATGATGGGTAAAAACTTTAATAACCCATGGGGAAGAAAAACGAAAAAAGGAAATCCTATAAAAATGTCTGCAATCTTAAATAGTGGTGTTTTTCCTGGAATGCAAGGTGGTCCGTTGGAACATGTGATTGCTGGAAAGGCTGTTGCTTTCGGGGAAGCTTTGACTGATGATTATAAGGAATATGCAAAACAAGTCATTCGAAATGCTCAAGCTATGGCGAAGGCGTTTATGGATAAAGGGTATAAAGTTATATCGGGCGGAACGGATAATCACATGATGCTTTTAGATTTGAGATCAAAAGGTGTAACGGGTAAGCAAGCGGAAAATGCACTTGTAAAAGCAGATATTACTGTCAATAAAAATATGGTTCCCTTTGATACAGAATCTCCATTTGTGACTTCGGGTATGCGAATTGGGACTGCTGCCGTAACTACTCGTGGTTTTAAGGAAGCTGATTGTATAAAAATAGTAGATTGGATAGATGCTATAATTATGGATATCGAAAATGAAAATTTAATTGACCAGACTAGGAATGAGATTAATGAATTTATGAAGGGGGTTGGGTTGTATTAGGAGGTCAGGATTTCGGGACTTCAAGACTAGATTCAAGGTGTAAGGGGTGCAAGGGGGCAAGGTGCAAGGGGTGCAAGGTGCAAGGGATAGGTAAAATTTAATTTGTTTTGCAAAAATTCAATGGGATAGTTCAATTAAGTGTGTCTCTTTATTTATTTTCACTGTTAGTACATAGTTCATGTTTTTTAAAATCTTAAGCCACTAAGAGCTATTTTTATGAAGATTGTCAAGGGCGGTGAGGCACGAACCGTTTATATACCCTTTACAATTTTTATAAAAATGGGCTACCTTGCTGTCGATTTGAAATAACTAGGATTCATCCAAATGTTTGGTAAAGCGATCACCGAAATCTTCCATCAATATTCTGGAAATAGTTTTCCATGATCTGGTCTTTCGTTTCCAAGATTTCTCATTGTGCATTAAAGATAAGTAAATTTGTTTAATTAATTAATGCTAATTCTGAAACCCAAGCTGCTTTACTTTTTGCAAATTTCCTTATAATTCGATGCAATGCTTCTACTCAATTTGTTGTATAAATTATCTTTCTCCTTTCTCCATCAAAAATTTGTCTCTTTCTTTCTTTACCATTCTTTTTTATTTTAAATTTACAAAAAACTACAGACACAATTTAATGAACCGTCTCCTAGAAGTTTTCATAAACATGAACAAAAATTCAAAACTAGCCATCGACCTCCAAGGAGACCTACACCAAGACCCGCTCACCCAACTCATCTACTCCACCGACGCATCCGTATATCAAGAAAAACCCATCGGAACAGCCTTCCCAAGGTCAAAAAACGACATCATCCAAATCGTAAAATATGCCGAGAAAAACAACATGCCACTTATCCCAAGAACGGCAGGGACTTCCCTAGCGGGTCAATGCGTTGGCAACGGACTTGTCGTAGATGTATCCAAATACATGACCAAAATACTAAACTTAAATCAAAAAAAACGATACGTCACAGTACAACCAGGTGTGATTCGTGATGAACTCAATGACTATCTAAAAAACTACAATCTTTTTTTTGGACCAAATACATCAACCGCCAATCGTTGCATGATAGGCGGTATGGTAGGAAATAATTCTTCAGGTACAACATCTATCAAATACGGTACAACCCGTGATAAAATCATAGAAATTAAAGCTATATTGAGCGATGGCTCAGAAGTCATTTTTAATAAAAAAACTATTGGCGAAGTACATCATATTGCAAATCAAGATGATCTAGAAGGACAAATTTATCGACAAATTATAGATGAATTATCCAATGAAAATAATCAAAAAAATATCCTTTCTGAATTTCCTGACGAAAACATCCATCGTAGGAATACGGGTTATGCGATAGATGTACTTTTGAAAACGGAGTTGTTTGGAAATGGAAATCAGCCTTTCAATTTCGCTAAATTACTCTGTGGATCAGAAGGAACATTGGCTTTTTTTACAGAAATAACGATAGAATTAGATCATCTCCCACCAAAAGAAGTAGCGGTGATTGCCCTACATTTTGAAAGCATTCATAAAAGTTTGCAAGCTGTTCCTTTTGTCATGCAATACAACAATTATGCGTGCGAATTGATGGACAAAGCTATTTTGAATTGTACCAAAGGACATCGAAAATTTGAAGCCTACCGATTTTTCCTGAAAGGCGACCCTGAAGCCGTTTTATTGATAGAATTGAGAGCTGAAAATGAAAAAGCACTTCAAAATACCATCCAAGAATTTCTAAATGCATGTCAAAAAGAAAAAATTGGATATGACCATTCCATTTTATTAGGAAAAGACACCACCAAAGCCTGGGATTTACGAAAAGCAGGTTTAGGATTATTGGCTAATATACCTGGAGATGAACAAGCAGTTCCGTGCATCGAAGATACTGCCGTAAATATCAATCAATTGGCAGATTATATCCAAGAATTCTCAGAAATCATGGATGATTTTGGTCAAAAAGCCATCTACTACGCACATGCTGGTGCAGGAGAATTGCACCTACGCCCACTGGTCAATTTAAAAACTAAAAAAGGTGTAGAACAATTCAAAGCAATCACAACATCAGTGGCTAATTTAGTCAAAAAATACAATGGGTCGATGAGTGGAGAGCATGGAGATGGACGTGTAAGAGCAGAATTTATCCCTTTGGTTTTAGGAAAAGAAAATTATGCGCTTTTTGAACGGATCAAGAACGTTTGGGATCCTAAAAACATCTTCAATCCAGGGAAAATAGTCTATTCAAAACCGATGGAAGCAGATTTGAGATTTTCAATAAAAGAACAAAAACCAATAGATACCATTTTTGATTTTTCCAACTATGGTGGTGTTCTAAAAGCCGCTGAAAAATGCAATGGATCAGGAGATTGTCGTAAATTGGAAACAGCAGTTGGGGGCATGTGTCCCAGTTATCAAGCTACACGAAACGAAAAAGATACCACAAGAGCAAGAGCCAACACCTTACGTCAAATATTGACCAATAATACCAAAGAAAATCCCTTTGATGATGAAATTTTGAAAGAAGCCTTAGACTTATGTTTATCTTGTAAAGCTTGTAGTTTTGAATGCCCTTCCAATGTAGATATGACCACATTGAAAGCAGAATTTTTGTATCAATATCAAAAATGCAATGGAATTAGTTTTAGAAGTAGATTCTTTTCCGAGATTGTAAAAGTGAATAAAATGGGATCTATTTTCCCAAGATTAAGTAATTTTGTAATTAAAAGTAAGTTACTCTCCTACCCTATTAAGAAAATACTGAAAATTGCTCCGCAACGAAGTTTACCCACCTTTAGTAAAACACCAGCTTCCAAATGGGCAAAGAAGAATATCAAACCCAATAATGGAAAATCTGTTTATATTTTCCTTGATGAATTTACCAATCACAATGAAGCACATATTGGAATAAAAGCCATTGAATTACTTCAAAATTTAGATTATAATGTCAAATTTATAGATCATTCTGAAAGTGGACGAGCATCTTTGTCCAAGGGATTGTTGGATAAAGCAAAGCAGGTTGCCGAAGAAAATGTTGAATTGTTTTTTGATTTGATAAATGATGATACACCTTTAATAGGTATTGAGCCATCGACTATTTTAAGTTTTAGAGATGAATATCCTAAATTAGTGAATCAATCTTTACAACAAAAAGCACGTGATTTATCCAAAAACTGCCTGACCATTGAAGAATTTTTATCTTCTGAATTTCTAAATGGGAATATTTCAAGCAATTCCTTTAAAAAAGACACAAAACACATCCTACTTCATGGACATTGTCATCAGAAATCACTAACGGAAATGGAAACGATAACGACCTGCTTGAGTATTCCAGAAAATTTTCATGTGGAAGTAATTCCTTCGGGTTGTTGTGGTATGGCAGGGTCTTTTGGGTATGAGCAAGAGCATTATGATGTGAGTATGCAGGTGGGGGAATTGGTGCTGTTTCCTGCGGTACGTGCGGCTCAAAAAGAGACTATAGTTGTGGCTCCGGGGACGAGTTGTCGGCATCAAATTAAGGATGGGACTGGAAGAGCGAGTTTTAGTGTAGTGGAGGTTTTGTGGTTGACACTCAATTCAACGCTAAAATAAAACCCAATTCCCATCACTCTCCAATCTTAGGTTCTCCAATCTTAGCCATAAACAGATAACTATCCGTTTTATGATTTTTCAAAACAATCATGAATGGTTTATCGAATGTCATACCTAAGCTACTCTCTCCTGTTGTAATTTGAATAAGTGTAACCGCAGCTCCTTCCGCTCCTTTTTCATCTACTTTTAAGAATGTCTTATGTAGGGCTTGTCCAATAAAAAACGGAGCATTTGCGCTACCTAAATTAGAAAAATCCGCTTGACTACCATCAAAAGGAATATTCATACCCATAGCTATCAAAGCCTTACTTAATTCGATTTTATATTCTAACTCAAATTTTGGCAAACTTATCTTTAATTCTGGACTAAGGCTTAATTTAGATTCATATAAATCTTCTAATTCATCGAAACCAAACCCATTTATAAAATCATTAATTTTTTCTTTTTTAGGCATTATAAATGTCATCGAAAAGTCAGTATTTGCAAATGGTAAATCCACCGCTTGAAAATCATCATTTATAGTTGCTCTGAATGATTTTGCTAAACTATTCATAAATGGAATTTCAATTTTAGTGCCATCTGATTTTGTAAAAATACCATCTTTAGTGTAATCTAAAGGAAAGGGATATTTCCAATCACCAATAAAATATAAAGCATTGATTAAAAATAAAACGTCATTATCTTGGATTATACTCAATATCTTCTTGATTCGCTCTTCTGTATTGTCGCTACACCACTGATTGATGATATCTAATGTTTTTTCATCGCCAAAATCCAGATTTTGCTCGTCTGCATCATAATATTGAGACAAAGCTTCAAGGAATTTAGAATTTACATCCATTCGAGTATCATCCCAAAAAATAGAATTGACCATTTTGAAAGAAGTAGTATCACTCTGACAGTCCAGAGATGTTTTCAAAGATTTATAGTTTGAATTGATTGCGTCAATATCATCCGTTTGACCCAAAATATCCAAGATGTTTTTTCTAGTTTCTCCAACAGCTCCATTTGCCGCCATATAAAAAGCAGATTCAATACTTAATGGAGATAGAATAATATTGGGTTTATCTTCTTGATTAACTATCGTTTTAAAAATGTCTATTGGAAAACCAGTAGGTTCGAACTTAGGATTAGAAATTACATCATCACCTTTAGGTATGTCTTCATCAATTATTTGTTTTTCAACACATGAAAAAATAAAAATCGAGATTAGAACTAGGAAAATAAAATTTAGTTTTTTCATATCAAAATGTTTTTAGTATGTACAATATATAACTCTTATTATTTAGAAACAACAAAAATGTAAACAATTTAAGCAAATGACAAGTAGATGACTAAGGACTAAGGAAACTTAAACCAAAATTATCTTCCGAAGAAATCACATTTATTTAATCATCGTTCTTAATTCTACTTTATGACTTTAAAGAAATAAACATATATTGAATAAAGTTGGTGCTACAAACAGGGCGCTCCTATGGAGCTTTGAATGATTTGGATGAAAAATCTTTATTTAAGCAATCTACAAACAACCCAAAGGGGGTTACCATAAATAACCCCGAATGAAAATTCGGGGTAAATATCAACCCACACAACGAGCAACATAGCAAGTCCCGTTGGAGTCTTTCAACGAAAAAGAAGGGAGAATATGAAGATTTTTTGAGAAAAGACTCGTTTTGGATGACTTTGCTTCAAATTATTTCTTATTCGAGGGAAAGACGCAGGCGGGGCAGGTTAT
>CAMZLN010000231.1 GCA_947311465.1 uncultured Saprospiraceae bacterium | reverse complement strand
TCAGAATTTTTCAAAAATTGAGTAATGAGTGTTTCTTTTTGTTTTTTCACCTCGTCTTTTTTCTCTGCATCATTTATTTTTCCTGATGAAGTTGCTGCTTTATTATCTACTGCAGGAGTTTCAGGTGCTGGTTTTTTTGCACCTGATGAAGGTGTTCTTTCCATTTGTCGTGTTAATCGAGAAATTTCACCAAGCCCACTTCTATAATCTTTTCCTTTATTTTTTGCTTCCCAAACCAGTCCAGCCAAATCTTTCATTGGCATTGTATAAAAAATATTTTTTACTGGCTGACTCTGATTACTAAAGACTCTATCTACATATTCTTTAGTACTTTCACCTCCTTTGCTTGTTAATTTATCATCTTGATATTCGCCTTTAAACCATCTACCCGTTACCGTTGTTCCATCTCTTTTGACCAATACACCTTCACCGTGGGCAAGATTATCTTTGAAATATCCAGTATAGACAGATTCGTTTGGATAATACCACTTCCCCGTTCCATTTAGTTGAGCATTTTTAAACTGCCCGATATATTTACTTCCATCAGAATAACCTATTATTCCGATTCCATTTATACAGTTACCGCTTAAGCAACCCGTTTGAATTCCCGTGTCTTCCACTCCTTTAAAGTAAATTGGCAACCCCTCTTGATCCACAGGTACACCTTTTTTCCAACTTCCACTCCATTTAGTTCCATTTGAGAAAAGTTTTTCCCCTTGTCCATCAGGGAATCGTTGTGCCCATTCTCCCTTATAGATTGTTCCATCAGGATAATGGCATGTTCCGTGTCCGTTGGCTTCTCCATTAGAAAAACTGCCGATATATTTAGCACCGCTTGTAAAAATAAAGATTCCTTGTCCGTCTTGACAATTTCCAGATACACATTGAGATTGTGCATCCATTGATAACAATAGAAGAATTAAAATAGGTAATAGATGTTTCATAGTCTATATTATTGGGATAAAAAATAAATTGAACGTGCAAGTTAAGGTATTTATTAGACAAAATCCATATATTGAATAAAAATACATATAAAAAATCCTACATTTAGAGAATTATCTAAATGTAGGATACGATTAATACTAAGTTTTAGCTGAGCTCTAATCGGTGAGCACTATTCTCTGACGAAAGCTACAGGCATCTTTTTATCAAAATTCCCTGTAATTGTAGGATGCTGACTATTGGCAGTATAGCCAATAACTCTGGCGCTTACAAAATTATATAATTCTTGAATCGTAACGATATTATTTCTATCAACATCCGCTTCTCCCTTCAAACCCCGAATCAAATAATGACTAAAAATCCCTTGGCGTAACCCATGATCTTCCAAAGAAAATTCTTTTGCTTTAGAAGACATCAAAAGTGCAATTCCACCATCGGTTTCATCAAATTGTTTATAAAAATCATCTAACTGCGTTGTAAATTGTCCTTTACTTGCCAATCTATTCATACTTCCCGAGTGACATGCATCAGCATATAAAACCTTGTGTTTGGCAAGACTTTTTTTCATAATATTTTTCACATCTTCATGATGCAAAAGGTTATTATATCCATCATAATCCGATGGCACAAAGCTTCCATCTACTCCATGTCCAGAATAATAAAAAACAATAACATCATTTTCGTCTGCTTGCAAAAACATTTGTTGCATAGCCTTGATGATTGCTTTTTGAGAAGCCTGTTCATCGATTAATACACGAATTTGGTTGTCAGGTAAAGCCCCTCCTTCAGGGCTTTTCAAAAAAGCATAGATTTGATAGGCATCATCATCTGTAAACTTCAGAGATGGCATGGTAGTATAAGCAGAAACGCCTACCACAACTGCCCAAATTTTAATTTCCTTATCCTTGTCTACAACTACCGCTTCATTGGTTATGGAGTTTTCGGATTTCAATTCTCTCACGATAGTTCCATGATCCCAAACTGCTCCCAATACTTTTCCTGATGCATAATACATTATTCCGTTTTTGTTAGGAGAGTGTCTATCCCATCCCCCCACATATTTATCACCATTAGCATAATAGCAAGTACCTTTTCCATTTGGATATCCATCTTTAAATGTTCCCACCCATTTACTTCCATCTTTATAAAAGTAAAAACCATTGGTATTATTACAATATATTGAATTGCAATCCTGCATATCACTTGAGTTGGTTGGATTCGTTACAATTTGTTCAGTTACGGCATTCTGGTATTTACCATCTACCCAGTTTCCGTCAAATTGTTTTCCATTCACATCGAAATAAACACCCGTACCATTTTTTTCATTATGAGCCCAATAGCCATCATATTTAGCTCCATCTTTATAGACCATTGTACCGTATCCACTAAATTCGCCCGCTAAGAAATTTCCAGTATATTTATCTCCTGTAGAAAAACTATAGGATCCCTGTCCTTCAGATTTATCATTTTTAAATTCTCCGATATAGATATCTCCATTAGAATAGATCCATTTTCCTTTTCCATGTTTACGATCCATCACGAATTGTCCATTGTAATACCCACCAGACTTGTAGGTCATTTTCCCATTTCCTTGACGATGATTCATTTTCCAATCACCCGTATAGAAATTTCCATTGGTAAAATAAACAGTTCCAAAACCATGGATTTTTCCTTTCATAAATTGCCCTATGTATTTAGCTCCACTTGGATAAAGGTAGGTCCCTTTTCCATCATAGCAATCTCCAGATTGGCATTGAGCAAAATTTAATTGAACAAATAGGAGGACAAGACATACCGTCAATACATTTTTTATTGTTCTCATAACTAATAGTATTTAATCTAAAAAATGTATTGCTTTGTTCTATAGTATAAATTTTTATTAAAAAATATTTGAATGGTATAATAACTTCGATAAGTAATTAATATTGTAGAGATTGGTATTTTTAAGTTTTTTTTAAATTTTCAATTTGTAAAATTTCCGTTTAACCTTCACAAAAAAAATCACGATAAAATTAATTTATCGTGATTTTAATATATTCTCAACATACCCAAAATAGTATATTTATTCAAAATTTAAGATATCGGAATATAAAGATTGTCCTTTTCAATATTCCGTGAAAGGACGATTCGCTGAATTTCCGAAGTTCCTTCATAAATTTGTGTAATTTTCGCATCTCTCATCAAACGTTCGACATGATATTCTTTAACAAAACCATATCCACCATGCACTTGAACAGCTTCTACCGTTACTTTCATAGCCGTTTCAGAAGCAAATAATTTTGCCATTGCAGCAGCCATGTCATAATTCATGCCTTGATCTTTTAACCATGCGGCTCTATACACAAGCATTTTTGCAGCTTCGATATTCATCACCATATCTGCCAATTTGAATCCAACCCCTTGATGACGAATAATTGGTTTTCCAAAAGCAATTCTCTCTTTAGAATATGCTGCTGCCAATTCATAAGCGCCACTTGCGATACCCAAAGCTTGGGCAGCTATTCCTATACGTCCTCCTGATAGAACTTTCATTGCGAACTTAAAACCAAAACCATCTTCACCAATTCTATTTTCCTTGGGAACTTTCACTTCATTATACATAATAGTATGTGTATCAGATGCTCTTATTCCTAATTTATCTTCTTTAGCACCAATTTCCACTCCATCCCAACTAGTTTCCACTAAAAAAGCATTGATACCTCTATGTCCCTTTTCTGGATGGGTCTGTGCAATTACGACATGAAGGCTTGAAGTCCCTCCATTTGTAATCCAGTTTTTAGTACCACTAATCAAATAGTGATCCCCCTTATCAATTGCCACTGTTCTTTGACTTGTAGCATCACTTCCTGCTTCAGGTTCAGAAAGACAAAACGAACCAATCCATTCCCCAGAAGTCAATTTGGGTAAATATTTCATTTTTTGTTCTTCCGTACCGAAAGTTTCAATTCCCCAACAAACTAAAGAGTTATTTACAGACATAACCACTGATGCAGAGCTATCTACTTTAGAAATTTCTTCCATTGCTAAAACATAAGAAATAGTATCCATTCCACCGCCTCCATATTTAGGATCAGTCATCATTCCGAGGAATCCCAATTCTCCCATTTGACGAATTTCATCTTTTGGAAAAGTCATTGTTCTATCTCTTTCAATAACACCTGGTTTTAAAACTGATTGCGCAAAGTCTCTTGCTGCTTCCTTAACGGCTAGTTGTTCTTCTGATAATTTAAAGTCCATATATATTATATTTACATATTTGATATTCAAGTGCAATTTACTGAAAATTGACAAATTTATGAATGATATTTCTCATTTTTTAGCGAAAATTCGCAAATTATTTTAAGAACATGACATTTTATGAAAGACAATATCCGTGTATCCGTAGCTTATAATAACTGATGCCACCATTCCATCCTAACTACGAAATAAGGCAAAAGCTCTTTTAATTTGTTATAGAACGTTCTTTTTTAAATAATTTCTATTTACGATTAAAACTATACTTGATACAAACAAAAATGCAGCCAGGACTAAAAAAGCGTAAATTACATTATTGTTTTGAAAAAAAGTCAAAGTAAAAATACTCAGAAAGATAATTCTAAAGACAATATTTGATAGGAACAATATGCCATTTGCTCTACCATAATACTCATTTGAAATATGATGAAATAAATAAGTTGTTCTCATAACACGAGTACCTGCATTACTTACTCCAATTAAAAACAACATAGTATAAAAAATAATTTCACTATCAGAAAGATACAATACAAAAAAGATAGCAGTTGTTAAAATAGAAAGAATTATTACTGCTGTTGGTGTTGAAATTTTTCCAAATAATTTTCGAATAAAACTACCTGCCAGTATCGCACCTATCGCATAATACATGGTGCTTGATGCATATACTGCACTATCTGCTTCTAAGTGATTGGAGACATATTGAACTCCTAGATAAAAACCTTCAATTAAAACAGCCACAAAAACAGAGAAAGAAGCCAAGCCGAATATAAAAACTGCCATATTCTGTTTTAGATAATGAAAGCCATCTTTTAATTGAATAATAAGAGGATCGGATATTTTTTGCAATCTTTCCACTGGTTTATATCGAATCAATAATATTGTGATAAAGGAGATAAAATAAGTAACTCCATCCATTAAAAATATTTCATGGATAGACCATCTTTCGATATCAAAACCTAGATTGGCATTAAAACCAAAAACAATCAAATGTCCATTTTTTGTTCCTTCGAGCAACATTGCAGCAAAGGCACCTGCAAGCATGCTTGTAGTTTGTCCTTGAATTTCTACATAGGAAGTAATTTTTCCATAGTCTTTTTCATCTGATATTTCTTGTAAAAAAGCATACAGATTTGGATAGTGAATATTGAAATTGAGAAAAGTAACAATAAATACCATTGCTACTAAAAAAGTTGGCAATACTCCTTGATAATAACCATAGCCAGCAACCATTAAAATGATACTTCCACAAATAGCTGTTAACCACAAAAAAATACTTTTTCTATTATATTTGTCAATTAAAGTTCCCCCATAAGGAACCCAAAACAAAGAAATTATGGTGACAATAATATAGATAATTCCAAATGATTGCATATCATCTGACTGAGCAAAATACCAAGGAATTGCTATCAAACTAATGCCTTGAGCGACACCAGAGATAGAATTTGCAAAAAATAATAAGAGAATTGTCTTTAAGTTCTTCATCTAAAACATGAAGTAATTTATCCCAAAAAGGGTAACGACCGCAATTATCCCGTACATAAATATCCCATAACAGATACTTAGATAGCGATATTTTTTTGCTAGTACTTTCCCTAAGAAGTACAAATCCCTAGTCATTGTAGCATATAAAAAGTCTTGATCTTTAATCATTTCCATCATCCCCCAATGAAAATCTTCCAATTTCATTTGATAAAAATTCCCGAAGAAAAGTAGATTTGATCTCTTTTTTAGTATATCTTCTTTGGTAACTATACCTGATGTAATTTTTGGACGAGTAGCTAATGTTGCAAAAATAATTGACCCTAAACAAACCATAAGGAGAGCGGCTATAGGCAAAACTAATTTTGGATTCGATGCAATATTAGGAATAAAAGTAGAAAGAGTAATTGAGATAATAATCGCATTTACAGAAAGCATTATATTTGCTTTATTGTCAGCAATTGAGCTTAAATTTACATGAGTTCTATAAGCTGCCCGATACATCGTTTCCACACCTCTTCCTAATCGAAGATCTTTCACTTGTAAATCTTCTTGATTATCAATGATTACATTTTTAGGAATATCTTTTCTTTTCGAAGACAACAATCGAGCTTCTTCAATTGAAATTGATGTAGTTCCAGGATTTAAACGAATTTTTTGTTTTATAAGCTGTCGAAGATGTTTTTTCTTACGTTTAGAAAACATTTCTCTAGCAACAGAAGTAAAATATTCATGTTGCTCGAGAAAATCAATTTCAAACTCAACCCAATCTTGATCGGATAAAATTTTTCCTTGGGTATAATTCATTTCCAAACGAATTTTCCCACATCTATCCCAATAATTTTTCTTTCCAAGATGACTCAAATCAGCATCACATAATACTTTTTCAAGAAGATCTTCAGGATTATGAGGAAATAAAGTTGCTAAAATACATTTTTCAACAAGTAATATTTTTTGCTGTGGATACCGCGCTTTTTGTAAAAATTCCTTTGCAAACTCTACACTGCGTTGTTCATGCCCCTTGGGACCATCGGTATATCCTGTATCATGAAACCAAGCCGCAACTTGTAAAATTTCAAGTTCTGTTTCAGAAACGCCAATAGACTGACCTATTTCCAAGGAAGCTTTAACTACATTGATTGTATGATTAAGGTCGTGAAACACGTATTCCTTAGCAATCTTTTCTTCAAAGAAATCCGTAATATAGGATTCTATATCGGCTAATATCTTTATTGTTTGAACCATTAAGTCTGATTGTATCTAAAATTATGCCGACAAAATACAATTTAATTATTTGATATGAATAGATATGTGGTAAAAAAAATTAATACATAGGGCAACCACAATCTCCAGCCTTACAACTCAGTAAGAATGAAATTAATATCAAAAAAATAATATATTTTTTAGAAAATGTCATTATTCTATTACAACAGAAAGTCCTCTATCTGTTAAGGCAGTTTTCATAGGTTTAAGAATTTCTTTAGGAGCTGTTTTTACAGTAGCTTTACCTTTAAAGTGAATCATCATAGCTAATTGTTCAGCTTGAACACTAGAATGTTCCAAAATATCCATAAAGCATTCAATAACCCAATCAAAAGTATTTTGATCATCGTTATAAACGACCAACTGTGCATCAGCTACTAATTCTGCCAACAAGTCTTCTAATAATACCTCTTGTTCTTGCGTTTGATTTTTTATATCCAACATAGTCCTTCCATTTTATAGAATACAAAAATACAACATTTTGAGGACAAAAGAAAGTATGAAATGAAAGAAAAATAAAAATCTGTATTTTCATACAATTCTACCAAACCTTTTCCCCTGCATCTTCATCCATCCACTTACTCCATTTTTTATTATACGTATGCACTTTTTTAGTTTTTTCGCCATTTTCATCAACAACTTCATTTCCTTCATTCACCCATTCAAAAAGGCTACCATATAGATTATAAACATTGGTATAACCCATATTTTGCAATTTTTCACCAATTTTCTCACTTCTGTACCCAACAGAGCAATAAACAACAATCGGAGTATCTTTATCAATGCCTTCTAGTTGAGATTTATCCATTTTATTGTAACCCAATAGTTTTGCACCAGGAATATGACTTACTTGATATTCTTCAGTTTCACGTGTATCAAAAACGACAGCTTCATCCTGCATATCCTTGAGTTGTTCAGGAGAAATCACTGGTACAGTAAAACTAATTAACTCGCTTACTCTTTTGTCAAATTTTTCATTTTCACAATGCGGTCTCTTAATAGTTGGTCTTTGAGCACAACCAATTTGAATGATAAATAAATAAAGAAATGATATTATTATAGATTTCATAATGAGATATTTTAAATTTATTTTACAATTGAATAGGTCCTTCTCCGACCTGATCTTTAATTATTAACCCGTTGGTACAATATTGTTTCAATTGAGTTTCCACAAAATTTTCTACTCGATCTTTGATATTATCAGGATAAAGTAAATGAATATTAGGCCCCGCATCCAAAGTAAAACAGACAGGCAGTCCCGTTTGTTTTCTAAATTTTCTAACCAAATCAATAATAATCAAAGTATTTGGTTTCATTAAAATATAAGAAGGATTGGAGCTCATCATTAAAGCATGTAAAGTCAACGCTTCATTTTCCACAATTTTCATAAAAATTTCCAAACTTCCCCGTCGCATAGCCGACAATAACTCACGAAAGTGGGCATTTGCTTGTTCATATCTACTTTTCGCAAAGATATTCATCTCCATTAATTGATGCCCTGCTCTACTAGAAACAGGTTTTTCTTCACTACTCACAATCAAAATATCATCATGAAAAGTTCGAAAAACATCATGCACATTCAATCCATATCCAATTCCAAACAAATCGGATGCTGCATCTACTTCACTATTTTGTCCCCAAATACTCACATATCCAAAAACAGAACGCGCTGCACTTCCAGAACCCAATCTTGCGATATAAGATGCCTTTTGTCTAAATTCAGAAATATTTTTCAGATTTCCAAAAAATTGAAATTCCATTGAACAAAGACAAAGCGCGATAGCAGCCATTGCAGAAGCTGAAGAAGCAATACCTGCAGAATGGGGAAAAGAATTAGAAGAACGAATCACAAATTTAAACTGATTGATAAAGGGAAAAATATCCGTCAATTTTTCAAAATATTGTACAATTTTCTGAGCGAAAGCTTCATTACGTTCTCCTTCAAAATAAAAATCTAATTCCACACCATAAACTGAATTTATTTTTGGAATATATTCTATAGTAGTTTCAGTAAACGCCTTATTCAGCGTAAAACTAATTGAAGGATTTCTAGGAAGTTGATTTCCGTGTTTGCCCCAATATTTTACTAAGGCAATATTTGAAGGCGTTTTCCAAGAAATTGTTCCTGTTTTTATTTTTCCAGTTTCGACCAATAGTCGAGGATTCTCATAATTTAGTATCATAAAAGAAATTTCTCTTTAAAATCCAAAAGTAATATTAGTTCGGATTAACTTCAAAAGAAACATCATAATCTTCCAAAACAGCATCTAAAATTTTATCATCGCCATCCACATATCCTCTTTTCAGACGATAACCATACATATACCCAAAAGTACTCCATTTCATCGCCACAAATGTTCCTCTCAAATTTTTCAATAAAGTATAAAAAGGAGTTTCCAATTCTTTTTCAATCATTTTGATTAAAATTTTACCTTGAAGTCTCGTCAAATGCTTTAAAGGCTCTTCAAATTCATCTTCCATTTCCTTTTGTAATATTTTGAAATGTTTTTTTCTTTTTCTCCGACTTAGATCCTGAGTAATATTTTCAGATTCCCGAAATATTCGAATTGCTTTTTGTGCATAAGGATATACTTTCGTAGCATATCTTCTATATTTAAGATATAAGCGATATTCCTGTTGATTTTCAAATTTTCTAGGTGAAGAAACAGAAACATCATCGAGGTCCGCAATAAAAATGGTATCATTTGTTTCAGTAATTAGCATCGTAACGATTTCACCATCCACTTCCATCCTATCAATTCTTTCCTTTTCAGCTTGCGCGGTTAACGCAATTGAAAACAAAGAACATATAATAATTAAAAATAATTTATACATAATACTAAATAGTTGTTTTTATTAAAACGAATATAAACCAGAAGTATTTGTTAACGAGATATTAATAAACATTATTTTTTAATTTCTTGATTATATTTCTGTTGATATTTTCTATACAAAACTTTCTGTTTATTATCTAAATCAATTTCTCTGCCATTAATAAAGGCATACCTAATTTTTGAAGATTTTATATCAAGGATATCTCCGTTGCAAATAACAAACGTAGCACTTTTCCCTTTTTCTATTGATCCAAAATGCTTATCAATTCCGATTATTTCTGCTGCATCCAAAGTTATTGCTTGAATTGCCCTTTCAGGATCTAATCCAAAATTAACAGCTTGTCCAGCGTGAAAAGGTAAATTTCTTTGTTGCCACATACCATTATTTGCTATTGCGAACAACACGTTTTTTTCTGCAAGCCACTTTGGAGTCAGATAAGGTTGGTCAATATCCTCATCAGGAAAAGAAGGCAATCTATTGACTTGTGTCAAAATTACGGGTATATCATTTTCGACAAACAAATCAGGAATTCTCCAAGCATCAGCACCTCCCACAATTACTATTTTCAAATCGAACTTATTAAACAAATGAATCGCATCTTTGATTGCTTTGACAAAATTTGTGTGAACATAAAGTTTTTTTGATTTTAAAAACAAACCTTTCATTGCCTCAAATTTCAAATTTTTCACTTTAGGATTATCCGTCAAATTATACGATTTTGCTTCTTCGAAATACTCTCTAATTTCTGTAACCAATGTTTGATAATTTTTACTTTTCTCAATTTTTCTTCCATACCACCCTTTTCTTGAAAAATAATTAGGCCAATTCAAATGTACACCATCTTTCACTTTGACTAAAGCGTCTTCCCAATTCCATGCATCCAATTGCATTATACTTGATTGACCTGAAATTCTTCCGCCCTGAGGTGTCACTTGTGCTAACAATACACCATTGCTCCGTATAGTAGGTGTAACTCTAGAATCCGTATTATATGCGATAGCTGCATTCAAATTTGGATTTATGTTACCCAATTCGTCTAAGTCCCGAGTTGCTCTTACTGCATCTATTTCTTTAAGACCAATAGTAGTATTCAACGCTATCAATCCTGGATATAAATGTAATCCATTTGCATGAATAATTTTATAATCAGAAAATCCTTGAGCCATAGCGATATTTCCAATGATTGTAAATTTTCCATTTTCAAAAGCGACCATACTAGATTCTATCACTTCCCCATTTCCAATATGCGTAGTTGCCCCCATAACAAGTATAGGTATATCTTGCTTTGGAGCAGGCGTTTGTTGTCCAAATAAGAAAAAAGATAAAAATAGATTTAATAATAAAAGTGTATATTTCATTTTCGATAAATTAGTCAATTGTGTCACAATGATATATTTTTGGAGATGTTGTTTCTACACGAATAGTTGCTGCACCATTTTGTTTAGCACGGAGCATTTTTTGAATAATTCTATTTCGTTCGTCTTCCATTCTTTTTTTTCTATTAATGTTTTCCTTTCTTTCGTAATAAATTTCACCGTCAATAAAAGTAAATTCTGCTTTAGCCTTTATTGATAATGGATTATTGGACCATAATACTAAGTCAGCATTTTTGCCAATTTTTATACTTCCGACCCTATCATCAATGTGCAATAATTTAGCAGGATTTAAAGTCACAAGTTTCCAAGCTTCAATTTCAGACAATCCACCATATTTTATAGATTTTGCAGCTTCTTGATTCAAACGTCTTCCCATTTCGGGATCATCTGAATTTATGGCCGTAATGATATCATGATTAGTCAATATAGCTGCATTGAAAGGAATAGCGTCAATCACTTCATATTTATAAGCCCACCAATCAGAGAAGGTTGATCCTCCTGCACCATGCTTTTTAAGTTTATCTGCAATTTTATAACCTTCCAAAATATGAGTAAAAGTATTTACTTTAAATCCCATATCCTCAGCAACGTGCATCAACATATTAATTTCAGATTGTACATAGGAATGACAAGTAATATTTCTTTTTCCATCCAAAATTTCTAAAAGCGTTTCCATTTCCAAATCCTCACGCAAATTTGGATCATTATTTTCCTTACGTATTTTGTATTCCTTGGCTCTTGTAAACGCATCACGATAAACTTGCTCAACTCCCATCCGAGTATCAGGAAAACGATTATTGAAACTAGTTCTAGATTTCTTCACATTTTCACCCAAAGCAAACTTTATAAAAGGTATTGCATTTTCAAATTTTAAATTTTCTGGGCTTTCTCCCCATTTCAGTTTTATCAAAGCAGATTGCCCACCGATTGGATTACAAGATCCATGAAGGATTTGAGAAGTAGTCACGCCCCCTGCCAATTGCCTATAAATATTTATATCTTCCGAATTTAAAATATCACCAATACGAACTTCTGCTGTTACAGCTTGAGTACATTCATTAATACCACGATCAACTGCAATATGAGAATGTTCATCAATAATCCCTGCGGTCAAAAATTTTCCTTCGCCATCAATTGTTCTGTAATTTCTAATAGCAGGAATATTTTTTTCAATTTTAGAAATTTTTCCATTTTTTATTAAGACATCATAATCTTTCAAAATTCCATCTTTTTCATTTGTCCAAACTGTAGCATCTTGAATCAAATAATTATTTTCAGAATTATGTTTTTTTTGACCATAAGCCACAAATGGAAAAATAACTTCTGGATATTTTTCATGTTGAACGATATGCAGTGGATCATCCAATTTCAATTTTGAAATCAAATTCATTTTCCATTTAAACCATTGTCCATTTTGATCTTGCCCTTCTCCATGCCAGCTCGCCGAATCGATAGTTCCAGACAATCTAGTTTTATTTTTTTCATTCGGGAGAATAAATGACATTGTAATAGATTGTCCAATTCTTTGATATTTTACTTTTAAATTTGTTGAATCATTTACAGCAATTGAAATTGTAGAAGAAGGTGGGCTTTCTATTTTTATTTTAAAAGTATCGTTTTCGATAAATAGATTGTACTCACCAAAAATATTGGGAGCAGCTTCATTTATAAAAAAGGATTGTCCTTGAATCCAATTTTCAAGTATTACAGATTTTTCCAAAAATATATCATCGCTGGTAATAATTAAATTTGCTCTAAAACCTTTTTTTATTTTACCCAATTGATTTTGTTGTCCTAATAAAGAAGCAGGAATAGATGTCAAAGCATCCAAAGCTTTTTCTCTAGAAAAACCATTGGCTATAGTTTTTCTAATATTTGGCAAAAAATCTTTTTTATTTTTTAAATCACTTGATGTAATTGCAAATTGAATATTTGCTTCATCGAGCATTCTTAAATTATGATGAGCCAATTCCCAATGCTTCAAATCAGTCAAAGAAACCAGCAAAGCATCATAAGGATCGGTGACATCAAAAGCAGGTGGGAAATTTACAGGTACAATTAATGTAGAATTAGTTTTTGAAATTTCATTAATTCTTTGATATTCATTACCAATTCCTTGAATGATATATTTTGTATGATTCTCTTCTGCAATTTTATTTGCTCTAAGGATATCCAACTTATCGTTGGCACGAAATATTTGAACCAAATCTAGATTTTCATTCCATGCTTTTAGAGATAGATTTTTAGTTTGGGTATGCCCATAACTTTTGTACCATAAACCATCCAAATAAGTTTGTCTTAATAAAGCAATACTTCCCATCAAAGAGCTTGGATAATTTTGAGAAGAACTTCCCTTTGAAAAGGATAAAAAATTTGCAGCTTTTTCATTTACTATTAAATTATTAGCAATTGTATTTTTACCAAGACTGACCAATGTCCCAGTTCCTTCAGCAATACCATCCATTCGATGGGACAAAACCATTCCAAAGCCCATCTTTCTTAATTCCTTTGCTTGACTTTCATTTGATGTAAATTCAGATACGGCATTATATTCAGATCTCAAAGCTTCATTCCAACTATAGGCTCCTTTTTTATTTGATAAAAACTGTTGCATCCCATGTCGTTGATGACTCTTAGTTTTAGTCAACTTAGGAATACCATATTCAGAAATCAATTCTATAAAAGATGGATAAATATGTTTTCCCGTTAGATCCAGAACAATTGCATTTTTAGGAATAGAAATATTTTTTCCTACATCAATTATAAATTCATTTTCAATAATTAAAGTACCTACAATTTCATTTTTTGAATCTTGATGAATAGTTGCATTAATAAAGGCAACCGTTTTATTTCTATAATCATGAACCCCGTTTACAGGAAAAGTACCTTGAGCAAAAATGGATATAAAAAACAGAAAATAAAATACAGAAAATAAAAATATTCTTATCATGATAGTTGGTATGATTATTTCGTAATTAAGTACAAGATGAGAATAATTTATAATAATGATGTAAAAATAAAACAAGATATATAAATAGTAGTAAAATATAGTTTAAATCAATACATCATAAATCGAGAGAAAAACATTATGAAAATATTAAAATTTGGAGGGTCTTCTGTTGCTAAGCCCGAAAGAATCAGACAAATTGTAGACATTCTAAAATCCTATTACAAGGGAGGAGAAAAGTTTGCAGTAGTTTTTTCTGCCTTTGGTGGAATTACCGACCGCCTAATTGAAATGAGCAATAAAGCAGCAGCAGGTGATGAGTCCTATAAATTGATTTTAAATTCCTGTTGTGAAAGACACATCTTAGCAGCTGAAGACTTGCTTAGCGGAGATATATTAAAAACATCAATAGCTGCATTAGAACAAAATCATAAAGTATTGAACAGTCTTTTGCATGGAGTATTTTTAGTCAAGGAAGCATCACCAAGGACATTGGATCATGTGCTTAGTTTTGGAGAAAGAAACTCTGCCTATATTATTGCACAAACCCTTAAAGAGAATGGTGTGAATGCATCCTATCTTGATGCAAGAAGAATCATTAAAACAGATATTAGTTTTGGTTCAGCCAAGGTTGATTTTAAGATTACTGAAGATGCTATCCTTTCACATTTCAAAAGTAATCCTGAGCTACAAATCATAACTGGATTTATTTCAGAATCTTTAGAAGGATTTACCACCACCTTAGGACGTGGAGGTTCTGACTATACTGCATCTATTTTAGGTGCATCGTTGAATGCAGAACAAATAGAAATATGGACAGATGTCAATGGAGTTTTAACTGCCGATCCAAGAAAAGTAAAAGATGCATTTACCATAAATGATATGACTTATGCAGAGGCAATGGAGATGTCCCATTTTGGAGCGAAGGTTATTTACCCACCTACTTTACTACCAGCCTTGAAAAAGAAAATTCCAATATATATTAAGAATACTTTTGAGCCTAATTTTAGAGGAACATACATCTCCGAAAAGAAACCAGAGAGCAATGGAAATCCAGTAAAAGGAATTACATCAATAAACGAAGTAGCACTTTTGACACTTGATGGTAGCGGGATGTTTGGAGTTCCCGGAATTGCAGGTAGATTATTCAGTTGTCTTGCCCATGCTAATATCAATATTATCTTGATTACTCAAGGATCATCTGAACATTCCATCAGCTTTTGCATCCAACCAAAAATGGTAGAACAAGCATTAATTCAAATCAATCAAGAGTTTGAATACGAAATCAAATCAGGATACATAAATCCAATTAAAGTAGAATTAGATTTATCCGTAGTTGCCATCGTTGGGGAACAGATGAAATCTCATTCAGGAATTGCTAGTAAATTATTCAGTGCCTTAGGTGCACAGAAAATAAATATTAGAGCAATTGCTCAAGGTTCATCCGAGTTGAATGTTTCAATTGTAGTGAGCAAAAAGCATGAAACAAAATCCCTAAATGCGATACACAATTCCTTTTTCAAAAAAGAGATGAAAGTAATCCATGTATATATTGTAGGAGTTGGATTAATAGGAGGAACTTTATTGGAACAAATAAAAGATCAAATTAATTATCTACAAGAGAAACTAAGTCTAAGTATAAAAGTAATAGGAATATCCAATAGTAAGAAAATGCTCTTTAATGAAAATGGTATAGATTTAAAACACTGGAAAAAGACTTTGCAAGAATCAACACACTCTATGAATATTGGAGAATATGTTGAGCAAATAAAAATAAATAATTTTCCTAATTCTATTTTCATTGATAATACTGCAAATGATACGATTCCCAATTTTTATGAAGAATTATTAGACCATAGAATATCCATTTCTACACCCAATAAAGTAGCGGCATCATCAAGTTATATTCAATACAACCGGCTTAAAAATTTAGCTAAAAAAAGGAAAGTTTTTTTTAAATACGAAACAAATGTAGGTGCAGGATTACCAATCATTTCTACATTAAATGATATAGTAAATAGTGGAGATGAAATATTGAAAATTGAGGCTATATTGTCGGGGTCTCTTTCTTTTATATTTAATAATTTTACTAGTAAAACTAAGTTCTCAGAAATAGTTACCCAAGCGAAGACACTAGGATATACAGAACCTGATCCAAGAATTGATCTAAATGGTGTGGATGTACGGAGAAAAATTATTATCCTTGCACGAGAAATAGGAATACCTATGGAATCTGATGATGTAAAAATTGAGAATATACTTCCTTCATCTTGTCAAGAAGCAAAGAGTGTAGAAGAATTTTTCATACAATTAGAACGCCACAATTCTACCTTTACAAAAATGATTGTAGCTGCTGAAAAGAAGAATTCAAAGTTACGGTACATAGGACAATTGGAAAAAGGAAAAGCGATAATCAAACTAATCAACGTTGATTCAGAACATCCTTTTTATAGTTTAGGTGGTAGTGATAATATGATTGTAATTACAACAAAAAGATATTCTGATAGACCTTTGGTAATAAAAGGACCTGGAGCTGGAGCAGACGTAACAGCCGCAGGAGTTTTTGCAGAGATCATTTCCATAGGAAACCTTTTATGTCAATAAATAAAAAAAGGAATTATGAGAACAGGAATTAAAGTATTTGCCCCAGCAACGGTTGCTAATGTAGGAGTTGGATTTGACATTTTAGGCTTTGCCTTAAATGAACCAGGAGATGAAATTGTAGCCAGATTTGAAGGAGAATCAGGATTGAAAATTGGAAAGATAACAGGGGCAAAAGGAAAGCTCCCTTATGAAATCGAAAAGAATACAGCAGGAGTTGCAGCCCAAGCATTATTGGATGCCATTGATTACAAAGGAGAAGGTATCAGTTTAGAAATAAGAAAAAAAATGCCGTTTAGTTCTGGGTTAGGGTCGAGTGCTGCAAGTGCAGTAGCAGGAGTAATGGCAGTCAATGAATTATTAAAACGACCATTTGAGAAAAGAGATTTACTTCATTTTGCAGCATTAGGAGAATCTATTGCTTCAGGAAGTTATCATTTAGATAATGTAGCTCCTTCCCTTTTGGGTGGAATGATACTTATTAGAGATAGTAAATCTTTAGATGTTCATAGAATTCACACTCCAAGAGGATTACATGTTGTAGTTGTATATCCTGAAGTGTCCATTCATACAAAGGATGCGAGGAGTATGCTCAAAGAAACTATCAGTTTAAATCAACACATCAAGCAATCAGGAAATCTTGCGGGATTTATTACAGGACTATTTACTTCAGATATTGATCTTATAAAAAGATCATTACAAGATGTCATTATAGAAGATCAGCGGTCACATTTAATTCCTAATTTTAAAGAAATCCAATCTGCTGCAATGAAAAATGGTGCATTAGGATGTACAATATCCGGAGCTGGGCCATCTATTTTTGCCTTATGTCAAAGCACCTTTATAGCTAAGAATGTTGAGGATGCACTGTCAAATATTTATTCTGAATCGAAAGTAAATTTCAAAATATATTCATCCCCTATTAATAATGATGGAGCAATTAAATTTTAATTATGAATTTATATAGCACTAAAAATAAAAAGAAACTAGTTACTTTAAAAGAAGCTGTTCTTAGAGGATTACCCGAGGACAATGGTTTGTATATGCCTGAGAACATACGCCCCTTACCAAAAGAATTCTTTTCAAAGATTGAAGAATATAGCTTTTCAGAGATAGCCTTCATTGTTTCCAATCACATGATTGGTGATAGTATTCCAGAAGATGACTTGAAAAAGATTGTAGAATCTTCCATAAATTTTCCTGCTCCCCTAGTTTCTCTTGATAAAACTACACATGTTTTAGAATTATTCCACGGACCATCACTTGCTTTTAAAGATTTTGGAGCGAGGTTTATGGCTCAATTAATGGGATACTTTAATAATGAAGATAAGGAATTAGTAATTTTAGTTGCTACATCTGGAGATACTGGTGGCGCTGTTGCTTCTGGATTCTATAAAACTAAAGGAATTAAAGTAGTTATTCTATATCCAAGTGGAAAAGTTAGCCATTTACAGGAGCAACAATTAACTACTTTAGGACATAATATACATGCACTCGAAGTAGATGGTAGCTTTGATGATTGTCAAGCTATGGTTAAAAGTGCATTTTTAGATATTGAATTGAGGGAGAAGATAAAACTAAGTTCAGCTAATTCTATTAATATTGCCCGATTAATACCACAAACCTTCTATTATTTTGAAGCATATAAACAATTAAAGGATAAGAATCTACCGTTAGTCGTATCTGTTCCTAGTGGAAATTTTGGAAATATAACCGCTGGACTCTTTGCAAAAAAGATGGGATTACCTATTCATAAGTTTATTGCAGCAACAAACAGCAATGATATAGTTCCCGATTTTCTTATTTCAGGCAAATATACTCCAAAAGTATCCGTTTCGACGATATCAAATGCAATGGATGTAGGTAATCCTTCAAACTTTTATAGAATGATTGATTTATATTATGAAGAAAATGATGAATCAAAGATAGATTGTTCCACGTGGAACAATCTCAAAGACGAT
Organism: uncultured Saprospiraceae bacterium; assembly: GCA_947311465.1. Lineage (GTDB taxonomy): Bacteria > Bacteroidota > Bacteroidia > Chitinophagales > Saprospiraceae > CAMZLN01. The sequence goes on along the minus strand of CAMZLN010000231.1, from coordinate 1,376 downwards.
GTCATAGGGTTATCATTTTCAGATAAAGAAACTAAAGAAGGTATAAAACAAGTAAAAGAAAAATATGAATACCTTTTAGACCCTCATGGTTCTGTAGCATATTTAGCTCAAAAAGACTATAAATTGAATTTAAAAAGCCAAATAAATACAATAATCTTAGAGACTGCACATCCGTCAAAATTTATTGCCGTTGTAGAAAACATTATTGACAAGAAAATTATTGTTCCAGAAAGACTAAAAAGTCTAACAGAAAAAGAGAAAATTAGTACCAAAATGAGTTCAAGTTATGAAGAACTAAAGGAATTTCTAAATGATAATTACTAATGTTCCACGTGGAACATCTATAGTGCCTAAATATTTATATTTACTAAAAATATAAAATCTATTAGAATTGATCGATATCTAGAAGAATAGAAACCTTCAAAAACTAAAGCAATGAACACAACTAAAAATTAAAAATAACAAACCAGATAAAAAGATTCAGTGCTAATTGTTTAAAATTAAGATATAAGACTAATTAGCCTACCAAAAAATACTAGTTTGAAAAGACATACGTATATAAAAACTGGCTGAATAATCCTATAAAAAAGCATTGAATAAAATAACTTTAAAAAAAATAAAATCTTATGGTAAGACTAATATTAAAATAACCTTACCCAGATAAAAATAAAAATATAAGTTCTAAAAGTATTTCACTCCACAGAAACCTAAGTTTAATAAAAACTATTCCGAAGAAAATATTATGAAGAATTTAGAGTTTATGTCATAATTATTGGCTATAATATTAATCAAAAAAAACTATACTATTTTTCATAAAAGGTATTACCATACTAGAACAAATTTATATAAAAGAACCAACAGAAATAAATGTATAAGAGAAAAAGTAAAAAATTAGAGGAAGTTATACTATTGATAAATGAGGATATAATGTAAATCACAGAATAGTTTTAACACCTAAAAAAATGTACAATACTTCAAAAAGAAGAAGAATGCAATTTTAGAAATTTCCATAACCACAATTATTGAATTGCCATTTATTAAGTGAATCATTAGACAGATTTTATTAAGAATTTAGAATTTAAATAAAATCTTGTTAAAACAAATCAACGAAACGAAACTAAAAAAGGTAGAAAGTAAGATTTCAAAAGATTAAACTTCACTCTCTTAATACTCCGTTAGAAATTAAGCTATAAATTTAAAGAAGCCATAGCAATACCTTATTATTGAATTTAATTTTTATCAACTTAGCCTATTTTTCAGAGTTCCATTAAAAAAATGATGCTTGATGCAGTCTTCACAGATATTCCACAACATAACCTGCCCCGACTGCGTCAAGCATCATTTTTTTAGTGGGGCTCTGGAAAGTAGGCTAAGTT
>CAMZLN010000230.1 GCA_947311465.1 uncultured Saprospiraceae bacterium | reverse complement strand
TTTGTCATTGCCACAAAAAGAAACAAAAAACTCTAGGCAAAAAAACTCCTCCGTCAAACAGTTTTTGCCTTGCCACGCTCACTTTCTAAGGACATTATAATCTTAAAATTTAATCTTTCATCCTTTTTCATCCCCTTAATATAGATTCAATTCTTTCAAGAAATTTTATCCATATAAAAATTATTTAATTCAAACTCAGAAAAATGACCTAATTTGATCAAAGCAAAATAGATATTCTCGCTATTGCTTATAACTTCGTCACTTAACAGACTATTATTCTAATCAAAACAACTTTATTTTGCACTTTTACTTTTTATAAAATCAACCAATTTTACAGCATCTCTATTTTCTTTTGAAGAAAGAAAAGATTTCGTGTCGGCGGCTGAGATATTGTATATAGACTGGATTCCATTTACCAATTTTGATGTCATTTCAGGATTGGCAACCATTTGTTTGAAATCCCCCGCAAATATCTCCATCTGCGAACGGTCATCATTGGTAATCATCGATCGGACTTTATTATAAACTCTATAGGAAGAGGAAAGATACTTCATCCAGCCCACAGATTGTAATTCCGAATTTGATTGATAATTTTGTTTTGCCTTTTTATAAAAATCAATATCTGATTTAGATGCTTTTCCATTTGGATTGGCATCTGAAGTTAATTCCTTTAAAATAGCTTCCAAATCAGTCATATTTTCCTCTTTACTGTATGAAACAGGTTTTCTTTGATTTGAATAATCCTTAGGTTTATCAACAACATTTACTGTTTCCGTTTTTTCAAGAAACGTAACACCATTTTTCTTTAGAAAGACATAGCCTATCACTCCAATTCCAAGCACCAAAAGGAATATTTCAAATGAACCAAGCAATGATTTTTTCTTAATTTCTTCCATTTAAAAATCCATTTTTAATCGTAAATTAACTCTTCTGGAAGTCAAATAATTTGGAACTCCAAACTGATTCCCATAAATCGTTTTTATCCAAGTATATGATGCAGCATTGGTAACTTGCAATAAATTAAATACTTCTAAACTCAACCATGTATTTTTAGTAAATCTCAACCAATGATTAGGTTTCTTGGCACGTCTTTCTTCATCAAATAACTGAAATCCAAAACCGATATCTGCACGGTGATACGCTTTGTAACGATAAGTATTTCGATAAACAGTATTATTCCCTTTAATCCCAAAAGGAAATCCAGTTCCAAATGTCAAATTCAAATGCATTCTAAAATTATCATTTTTAGGTAAATAATCTTGAAAAAACATCGATAAAGAGAAGAAACGATCTGTTGGACGTGGGACATCTTTCACTGCAATGGCATCTTCAACTCCAATTTCTCTTTTCAAATGTTGAATATCATTCAAGGACTCTCGAGCACGTAGTACCGAAATATTTATCCATGATTCTGCTCCAGGGACAAACTCTCCATTGATTCTAAAATCCGCTCCCATAATATATCCAGTCGCATCATTTTCACCAGAATAATTGATACGAACATTATCCAAATTGTAGCTTACCAAATCCCAAAGTTTTTTATAATATAGCTCCGTAATAAATCGAAAAGGCTTCTTTTTATAATCAAAATCATAAGACATCCCCGCCACAATATGGGCAGATTTTTGAGATTTTAGATCCCTATTCACCGTACCATCAGGTCGGCGCATTTCACGGTAAAATGCAGGTTGATGATACAAACCCGTTGCTACACGATAGGATATTTTTTTCTTCTTTTTGAATGGATTGTATAAAAATTGCAATCTTGGAGAATACAACATTTCATTATTCAAATCCCAATAACTAAGTCTAATTCCCGCAGTCAATTTCATCATTCCAGAGCTATCATTTTTTACGGTATAGGTATTTTGAACAAATCCAGTGATTCGATTAGAAGAAAATGTATTTTCAGTTTTCAAAACATTGGAAAGTAAAACCTGATTTTCATCATAAGGAAGTGTATATCCCGCGGAATCTATTCGTTCCCATTCATTGATTTCATCATTTATCAATTCTTTTTGATATTTTAATCCCCATTGTAAAAAATGAGAAATTTCTTTATCAAAATCAGTATCCAATTGTAATTCTATCCCCCCTTTATGTTCCGCATTAAAAACATTTGAAGTCAAATAATCTCTTACAAACTCATGCTGAACACCTGTTCCCAAAACATCTATAACTTCACCAATATTTTCACTTCCCAAACTCGTTTCAATCTGTCCCAAAGAATAATATCCCAATAAATCATAGCCCACTTTTTCGTTACTTTGAAAAGCCGAAGTTAAAAATTTCATATATAAAGGATTTCGATCTCGATCGGGTAAATAAGTAAGTGACAAACCCCCTAATCCTGTAGTAAAATCATCCACTTCTTGTCCTTCAAAAACAGAATTCAACTGCAAAGTATAATTCACCAATCCAAATGCTGTACTCCTACTTTTCGGCACAAAACTGTAATCTGATCTATTAAAATTGGTCAATAATCCAACTTGCAAATTTTCATTGATATCATAAGTAAAATACCCTTGAATATCGGTAAAACTAGGTGTGTACTCCCCTTTCACGTCTAAAGAACCCAATAAATAACTCGTTGTTTTGTATCGAGCACCTACCAAATATCTAAATTTACGATAACTACTTTCCCCCAATTTTCGACTCCCTTCAACATGGGCAGACCCCCCTAAAAAACTCATTCCAATAGAAGCCCTTAAAGCATCTGGTCGCTTGTATTTAATATCTAAAACAGAGGACATCTTATCTCCATATTTGGACTCAAATCCACCAGAAGAAAACGACAAATCCCTAATTAAATCGATATTTGGAAAACTCAATCCTTCCTGTTGACCCGCTTGGATTAACTGCGGTCTATATATTTCAAAATCATTGACGTACACTAAATTTTCATCATAATTTCCACCACGGACATTATATTGGGAACTCAATTCTCCCCCCGTTCCAGAAGTAGTTCCGAGAGCAATATGCGGCAAAACACTCTCTAAATTACCCGTTGTAGAAGGAATCCGTTTCAATTCTTTGACTTTTTCAACAATAACAGAAGCGTTGTCCGTTTTTTGACTAGTGACGATAACTTCAACATCACTATCCTTTCCAAAAAGGACTACATTTAGATTGTATGTTTTTCCAATAGAAACTGGCGGAATAATTTTTTCAAATTCACGATAACCAATCCGAGTTACTTTTAAGGTAAAGGGTAAATTTGCAGGAATTTTCAATTCATAAAATCCATTTTCATCCGATTCAGTGGCATTGTTCGTACCCTCAACATAGACCGTAGCAAAATCAATATATGCATCACTTACTGCATCTGAAATTTTCCCAGAAATCAATGCGGTCTCTTGTCCAAAGATTGAAAACGAAAGAAAGGAAAATAAAATAACGTAAAAATATCTCATCAAAAATTTTTCAATAAATAAAAATAATCCAATAGTTTTGCATTGCTGTGAGTATCGCCAAACAAAATCGAGTCATAAACCTTAAGCCCACTTTAAAGTACCTAAAGATTTCATACGAGAAATAGTCTCTTTAGGGTTCTCTGATTTGAAAACAGCACTTCCAGCTACCAAAACATTCGCTCCAGCATTTAAAACTCTTTCAGCATTTTGCAAACCTACTCCCCCATCCACTTCAATCAACGTAGAAGTCTGATATTTATTGATTAATTCTTTCAATTGACGAATTTTAGCCAATGATCTAAAAATGAATTTTTGCCCACCAAAACCTGGATTAACAGACATAATCAATGCCAAATCAATATCCTCGATTACATCTTCCAAAACCGAAACGGGAGTTGCTGGATTGATAGCTACACCCGCCTTAATTCCAGTATCCTTTATCATTTGAATCACTCGGTGCAAATGTGGACAAGCCTCATAATGAACCGTAATAATATCAGCACCAGCCTGCCAAAAGGCATCTATAAACTGCTCTGGACGTTCAATCATCAAATGCACATCAAATGTTTTTGTTGATACGGCTTTCATTTGTTTAATGATATCCATTCCAAAAGAGATATTAGGGACAAATTGTCCATCCATAACATCTAAATGAAACCAGTCTGCATCACTTTCATTAATCATTTTAATATCTCTTTCAAGATTCATAAAATCAGCGGCTAATAAAGATGGAGCAATCAAATGTTTTTTCATGTTTTAAATCAAATTTATATGTAAAAAATACTGTAGCGAAGATAGGGAACTTCATTGTAGAAATCCTATTTTTTTATTATGTAATAGCATCCATTTCCCCTTTCAATAATTTTTTAGCCAGATAATCATCTGCGAAATCAACCTCCAATTCTACCCAAAGTGGTAAATGATCTGAAATTTGATGCGTTCTCCAAGCCTTATAATATCTCATTTTTTGAGATTCAGTTTTATTATTCCAAATTTTATTAGGTCTTTTTTCATATAACTGCTGCATATATGGCTCATACATCTCCATTTCATCTTCCCTATATACGATATCGAAAAAGTCAAAAGCACCAGCGTTTCCAGTGGCGACCATTGAATGCTCACGCTCTCTAAATGCGATTTGATCGTAAGTTTTATCCTTATTCACATTGGTTTTTAATCCCTTCAATGATTCGGGAATTTGAAAACCTGCTTTTTCTAATTCTTGAAATGCTAAACTATCTGTATTAAAAATATTAAAATCACCTAATAAAATTAACTTTCTAGCCCAAGCATTTTCATCTTCCGTTCGTTTTTTCAAATATTGAGCAATCTGTCTAATTTCTTCGACCCTTTGTGGGCTATCCGCCTCACTAGATCCCCATTGAATATGAACTGTACACATCATAAATTTTGCCCAACCAGATTGAAAACCACATATTAATGGCGTTCTCCATACTTGATTGGAGGGGATGATTTCTTTATCTATCACAATAGGAGGAATTACCAATTGACCCGCTAGTCCACCAAACTCGACCTTTCGTTTATTAAAAATATAGGCAAGGCGCTCTCGATTCCCTCTTCGTCCTTCTGTGGTATCAGAAAATACATAATCCCAATGTGGTCCTAATAAACTCATTACCTTATTTAGGGCTTTTAGATCTTTATATACTTCTTGGATGGCTATAATATCAAAATGGGCTAATATTTCTGCGATATAGTACATTGATTCTTCGAGTCGAAAGCCATAAATTGGTTTATTTAAATCTCGCACATTCCATGTAGCAACTAAGATGGTTCGATTTTGAGTTTTTTCAGGAATCCCAGAAACGGCCATTGCATTTCTTAGATTCAGTAATTTTCGAAGTGTCCGTTTTCCTTCTACAGTTTCTTCTTTGATATTATGATAATACGGCATATTTTTTGCTTTTTAGTTTTCCTTTGGCAAGATAGGGAAATATAAGACTTTTGTAGATAGAATTCTGAATATATTCTCGATTGGGTGAGGTATTTCTTGTAAGACGCTAAGGCTCGTGATTATAATTTTCTCGCTAAGACGCAAAGGCGCAAAGTTAGATTATAAAATGGTTAGATTATAAAATGCTAAGTTAGATAAAATATGGTTATTGCTCGCTAAGACGCTAAGGGGCAATGCTAACTTGGGTATTTTCTCGCTAAAGCGATAAGATGCAAAACTAACTTAAATTAATAATTGAAAATGAAAACCATAGATAAAATAGCGTACTGAAAAATATATATTATATTGCCGATATAAATTAATAAATCATAAAATTTATAATAATAATGAAATTTATATTCAAATATTTAGTAATTACAGCTTTTCTAATCACTTTTTTGGGTTGCAATAACAACTCTGAGACAACTGCAACTGGGTGTGTTGCTGACAAGTCAGATGCAAAACATATTAATGAAAGTAGGAAATTGGTAGATTTTGTTGGCGTAAAATCAAATAATTCAACTCCTGTGAATATAACCTATTCAAAGAACTTTTACGTTTCAGTTAGTGGAAAGCCCAATGCTACTCATAGAATATCGACTAAAATATCAGATGGGGTACTTGTCATTGATAATACAGAAAATTGTAATCTTGAAGAAAATGCAATTGTAACGGTACATCTTCCTCATTTATCTTTTCTAAAACTAAATGGTTCAGGAAGTATGACAGTACAGGGAGCATTTAGAGATTCATTGCTTGAAATGAAAATTACTGGGGCTGGAGATATAAGTATTAATGCAGATTCAAAATTTAAAGTAACAAACATATCAATTGCTGGAAGTGGAAATATTGATGCTTTTAACACCAAATGCGACCATATCAAAATTGAAATTACAGGATCGGGAAATGTTAAGGTTGCACCACAAAAATCAATCAATGCTGAAATATTCGGAAGTGGTAATGTGACTTACATGGAGCATGATGATCTAGATTTAAAATATTCTTTGCAAGGATCTGGTACTTTAAGAAAATTTTCTAAACAATAAGTTGGTTTTAACGATAGGCCTTTGATTGTTTTTATAAGTTGAGAAGCTTAGACAATTTTGCCAAAGCAAAATTTGAGTGAGTAGTTGAAAAAGACTAAAACTCACAAAACAAAATCTGTTTTTTTTTAACATTCTCAACTTATAAAAACAATCAAAGGCCTATCGTTAAAACCAACTTATTGTTTAGAAAATTTTCTTAATGTACCAGATCCTTGCAAAGAATATTTTAAATCTAGATCATCATGCTCCATGTAAGTCACATTACCACTTCCGAATATTTCAGCATTGATTGATTTTTGTGG
>CAMZLN010000229.1 GCA_947311465.1 uncultured Saprospiraceae bacterium | reverse complement strand
TAATCAAACTCTGAAAAATGACCTAACTTGATAAAAAATAAATCAATAATAGTGTTTTATTATGGGATTCCTTCAATTTACAGCTTAATTCCTAATGGAGTATTGTTACTTAGTTTAACTTTACCACTTTTAGTAAAAAAAAGTTAATAAGAAATCTCAGCGAATGTTTACCTTGAGTATCTAAACTCTAACCCCACCAAGGATGATAACATTACCACTAGGATTTCAAAGCACAATATCGACTTTTTCTACATATTTTCGCAAAGATGTATGACCAAAAGCACAATTACTAAATATATTTCACCTTTCACTTTCACCTCATAACTTTTCAAAAATATACCTATCTTTGCAAAATGGTAAAAATTGGACAAACAGAACTTGGAGAATTTCCGCTTTTATTAGCCCCTATGGAAGATGTGAGTGATCCACCTTTCCGTGCCTTGTGCAAGGAGCAAGGTGCGGATATGATGTACACAGAATTCATTTCCGTTGAAGGGTTAATTCGTGATGCGAAAAAAAGTGTCATGAAAATGGATATTTATGATGCAGAACGTCCAATTGGAATTCAGATATTTGGGGCGGTCTTAGAATCTATGCTCCACGCTGCCGAGATTGTGGAAGATGCCAAACCTGAAGTTCTGGATATCAATTTTGGTTGTCCTGTCAAAAAAGTAGTCAATAAAGGTGCAGGAGCCGCTATTTTAAAAGATATTGATAAAATGGTTTCTCTATCGAAAGCAATTGTGGATCGAACGTCGCTCCCCGTTACAGTAAAGACACGCTTGGGCTGGGATGACAACTCCAAATATATTCAAGAAGTAGTTGAAAGACTGCAAGATGTGGGTGTTCAAGCCGTATCTATTCATGGACGTACTCGTAGTCAAATGTACAAAGGAGAAGCAGATTGGTCGTTGATTGGGGAAATTAAAAACAATCCACGAGTCAAAATACCTATCTTTGGAAATGGAGATATTAACAGTCCCGAAAAAGCAAAATTGTATAAAGAAAAGTATAAAGTAGATGGCATTATGATTGGGCGAGCTGCTATCGGAAATCCTTGGATTTTTAGAGAAATAAAACATTATTTCAAAACAGGAGAAATCCTTGCCCCACCTACTGTCGAAGAGCGTGTTGCTGCCGCAATTCAGCATTTATCCCACTCAATGGAATGGAAGGGAGAAAGACTAGGTGTGTTGGAAATGCGTCGTCATTATACCAATTATTTTCGAGGATTTAGAAATATAAAACCTGTGCGGATGCAGTTGGTAAAAGAAGATGATCCTAAAAATTTGATTGAGATTTTGAATGGGATAACGAGGATGTATACTTAGAATTGAGCAGGTTAAACGATTTTGCCTATGCAAAATCTAGTTGAGTTAGAATTTATTCATAAATAGAATTTACTTTAAGAAATCAGGTACACGTCAGTCTAGCAACTCACCTGCTCACCAAAGAATTGCATAGGCAATTCTGACTCCACTTCTCCCTAATTTAAAGCGAAAAACCTTATCTTTAAATAGAAATTTATTTTAGAAAATAATCTACCTAAACTTCTCACCAAGGTTGTCGCTAAGACAACCGACTCACCTGCTCAACTTTTTATCCCCTAAAATATTTGATATTAGATTTAAAAAAACCTACCTTTGCAGCGCTTCAAAAAGAAGCAATATTTTTTTATTCACAAAAATTGGTGTTATGCCTAAAATGAAGACGCACTCAGGTGCTAAGAAAAGGTTTAAGGTTACAGGTACAGGTAAACTTAAAAGACACAGTGCAGGGACTTCTCACTTGAAGAGAAAAAGGTCTACTAAAGCAAAAAGAAACTTGAGACAAGCTAGCATGGTAAGCAAAGCGGACACTCCAAGAATGAAGGCTTTACTTTGCATGTAAGTCAAAATTATTTATTTTTTAACGAGGATACAGGAAAAAGAATTCAAATGAATCCCTGTATTGTACTAAAATCATCATTATGCCACGATCAGTAAATCATGTCGCGTCTAGAAAAAGACGAAAAAAAATCTTAAAAATGGCACGTGGATACTTTGGAGCAAGATCTAAAGTTTACACAGTAGCTAAAAATGCGGTTGAAAAAGGACTTGGATACGCATACCGAGATAGAAGAAACAAGAAAAGAGCTTTTAGAAGACTTTGGATTGTAAGAATTAATGCTGCTGCAAGAATGCACGGTATGTCTTATTCTAAATTCATGCATGCTTTGTCTCAAAAAGATATTTCTTTAAATAGAAAAGTATTAGCTGACTTAGCTATGAACCATCCTGACACTTTCAAGTCAATTATTGATTCTGTAAAGTAGGGGTTGTTTGGAAAAGAGTATAAAAAAGGGCGTTGACGGATGTTGACTCCCTTTTTTTGTTATGGTTTACTGAGAATTAGGAATTAGGAATGAAGAATTGCTAATATATTGCTGAACATATTGAAGGTTTGAGAAATTTTCACGCATTAGAAAGTGGCATAGCCACGACCCTATCCCAAGCCCAAAGGGCGACGGGGAAGAAATAGCAGCGTAGCTGCGGCACTATCCGATATTACACAGTGCATTTTTGACAAACTAGAATCAAAAGAAAGTCCTTCAATGAACGTAAAGTAAATATTTTTTGTTTAAATAGAAATAGCGATTATGATTACGGATATCAGTCAACTAGATTTGAATAAGACATATACTTACAAGGATTATCTTTCTTGGAATTTTCCAGAAAGAATAGAATTGTTAATGGGAAAGATTTTTAAGATGAGTCCTGCTCCAAGTGTAGTTCATCAAAGGATATCGGGTAATCTTTTTCATTTATTTAGTACTTTTCTATGGAATTCTCCATGTGACTTATTTTCAGCACCTTTTGATGTAATACTAAAGAAAGGAACAAAATCGACAGTAGTTCAACCAGATATTTGTGTCGTTTGTGATATTTCAAAATTAGATAAGCAAGGTTGTAATGGTGCACCAGAGCTGGTCATTGAAATTCTTTCGCCAGGAAATTCAAATAGGGAAATGAAAGAAAAATTTGAATTGTACGAAAAAAATGGAGTTCAAGAATATTGGCTAGTAGATCCAGGACATGAAAGTGTAACAGTTTATTCGTATGACGACAAGAAAAAATATATAGGTTCTAAACCATTCGTAAAGAGCGAGATAGTTCAAAGTAAATTTTTAGAAGGATTCAAAGTTGAAGTGGCTCTAGTATTTAGAACTCGTACTAAATAAATATATTTTTCCTAAAGTAAAGTACTTAACTAACCTCCATCGAAGTTGGGGATAATTCAACTCCCCACTAAAATGTCAAAACATCAAATTTATTTCTTCCGATTCTTCCGATTTTTCTTCTTCTTATTGCTATTCCAGTATTCCAAATCTTCAATTTCTTTAATCATTGAAGAGATGTCTTCCTTGTGGTCGTTGCTATTTTGTTGAATTTCGATATATTCTCTTTTTGCAATTTTTATTACTGCTATGGGTTTATCTAGTCCATCTTCAATCATTTCTAAAACAGGTTTTTCGTCTGTACTACAAAATGATAAGGCTTGTCCTTTTTGAGTTCCACGCCCAGTACGACCTACCCGGTGAACATAGGTTTCTGATTTATCTGGCAAATCGTAATTGATTACAAAATCTACATTTGGAATATCAATTCCCCTTGCACTTACATCCGTAGCAATCAGTAACTTTAATTCCCCACTACGAAACTCTTCCAAGGTGTCCAATCGTTCTTTTTGAGTCTTTCCACCATGAATTGTAGCGGCGTGAATATCTACTCGTTCCATTGCTTTTTGTACTCGTTCTGCTCGTACTTTTGTTCTGACAAATACCAATATTTTAGTATCTTTATTTTCATTGACCAATCTTTCTAAGAAAAATCTTTTATCATCCATTTCAATGAAAGCTACACCATGTTCAATGTTTTTTGCAACGGGATTTTTAGGTGAAATCTGTATATGAATGGGTTTATTTACAAGAGAATAAGCCAATTTTTTAATTTCTTTATTGATGGTAGCAGAAAAGAAAAGCGTTTGGCGTTTATGTGGTAAATAGGTAATCAAATCCCGAATATCTTTAATAAATCCTAAGTCAAGCATGTGATCTGCTTCATCTAAGACCAAAATTTCAATATTTCTCAGTTTAATAAATCCTTGACTTGTCAAATCAAACATTCGTCCTGGTGTCGTAATCAACACATCAACGCCACTCATCAAACGATCAATTTGTGGATCTTGATCTACTCCGCCAAAAAGTGCCATTGATTTGACTCCAGTATTTCTTCCCATTGTATTGAAAACGGAATGTATTTGTAACGACAATTCTCTAGTAGGCACCATGATAATACATTGGATAAAACTCGATCTTTTTGATTTTTTGGATCTTAGAATTTTATCAATGATTGGAATGACAAATGCAGCGGTTTTTCCTGTTCCCGTAGGAGCAATCGCTAAAATGTCATGACGATTCAAAATATGGGGAATTACACGATATTGGATATCAGTGGGTTTTTTGAAACCCAATTCTTTGATATTGTTTTTTATTGTATCTGATATTTTGTATTCGTCGAATCTCATTTTTTTAGTTTTCAGTGATCTTATCAGTGATCAGTTAAAAAGTTATCAGTGGTGCTTGGTTGGGAACTCGTAATTTTTACAAAATGAATTTTAATGAGTTTCCATTCAGCCACTATTTAAAAAACCTTTCGCTTTTTTTCCTTACTTTTGCAAAATAACACATTTCGTAGGAATTAATCATTAACAATTCACCATTAATAATTGAAAAAGTGCCAAAAAGTATAGTAACTAAGAAAATTTTAAAGAGATTTCAGATTGAAGCATTGAATAAAATGCAAGTTTCAGCATTCAATGCTATTTCAAAACCCAGTGATGTAGTTTTACTCGCACCTACGGGTTCGGGTAAAACTTTGGCTTTTTTGCTGCCATTATTAAAAAAAATGAACAGAAAAGTAGAAGGAATTCAATGTTTGATATTAACCCCATCTCGTGAACTGGCATTGCAAATTGAAAGTGTTTGGAAAAAAATGAAAACGGGTTTCAAGGTGACAACATGCTACGGTGGACATTCGATGCAAGATGAGAAAAATAGTTTAAAAACTCCACCAGGATTATTGATCGGAACCCCAGGAAGGATTGAAGACCATATCCATAGAAAGACATTTTCGACAAAGATGATTCCTTATTTGATTTTGGATGAATTTGATAAATCATTGGAATTGGGTTTTCAAAATGAAATGTCTTATATCATTGGAAAATTATTTAATTTAAAACAAAGAATTTTAGTTTCTGCAACATCAGGAATAGAAATCCCCAGTTTTACAAGAGTAGAAAAGCCATTGGTTATCAATTTTTCAAAGGTAAAGGCAGAATACAAAACCTTAGAACTCAAACTAGTAGAATCTCCCATAAAAGATAAAGTTCAATCGTTATTTGAAGTATTGTGCTATATAAAATCAGATTCAACACTGATTTTCGTAAATCACCGTCAAGCAACAGAGCGTATTGTCGCAGCCTTGAAATCCAAAAAAGTGGAAGCTCATGCATTTCATGGTGGAATGGATCAAGATGAGAGAGAGAAGGTACTTTTAAAGTTTAGAAATAATACAATACAATTTTTAGTGGCAACAGATTTAGCAGGTCGTGGATTGGATATTCCGCAAGTAAAGCACGTAATTCACTATCATTTCCCTTTGAAAGAAGATATTTATACGCATAGAAATGGACGTACTGCTAGACAACAAGCGGAGGGGACAGCCTATGTGATTCAGTTTGTAGATGAAGAATTGCCATCTTATCTTTCTCCCAATGATTTCAATAAATTGAAATTGGAAGAGCCGTTTTATCCACCAAAACCATCCCCTTGGACTACACTTTTTATAAATGGAGGAAAGAAAACCAAGTTGAGTAAAATTGATATAGTTGGATTTTTATCAAAAAAAGGTGAATTGGAACGTGGAGATTTAGGTCTAATTGAAGTGAAGGCAAAAATGTCTTTTGTGGCTGTAAAAACGTCTAAAGTGAAAAATTTGCTTAAAAAAGTAGCGAAGGAGAAGATGAAGGGGAAGAATTATCGGATTTCGATTGCGAAATAGGATGTAATTTATTCAAATTATAAAATAAAAAATAGACTACCTTAACAATCAAGATAGTCTATTTTTATATATTTTGCATTTCGTCCAACTCTTTAGAAAAAATGCTCTTAAAGTGATTTATTTAGTAGTATATTCAAAATGAAGGGTTCCAGTTGTTGTACTGGTTGCACCTAGAATAGTTTGAGTATTAGTAAAGTCAATTGCTAATTTCAATTCAGAATCAGTAAGTGAAATAATATCTGCTGTTTCTGGTTCTTTTCCATCTTCTTGAATCGTCAATTTGTCACCATCAATTGACCATGTACCATTTCCAGAATAATTAATTCCTGGAATTTCTTGCTCTGTGGTTGATCCTTGCGATGTAGTCGTTAGAACTGCGGTATATGATCCACCAACAATTAAGGTATTATCATTTTTGAAATCATACTGATAGGACAAATCCTTTCCTTCTAAAGTTGAAGTTGAAATTATTGTATCACCCTCAAATGTTGTGGTTGTTTTATAATTGTCAGACCAAACCCTAACTAAGTCCCATTTAGCTACAATTTTTTCTTCATAGCTTTGAGTTGTTGATTCTTTATCACAACCAAATGATACTAATAAGACTAATAACATAGTCAATTTTCCAATTTTTAACATATTGAATTTTTATTTAAATGATTAGGTAATTAATTGTTATTTAAGTAGATGGGCACATATTTTTCCATATATCTTTTTTATATATGGAAAAATATGTGCCCATCTACTTAAATAAGAATTAATTACCTAATCATTTAAATAAAAATTCAATATGTTAAAAATTGGAAAATTGACTATGTT
>CAMZLN010000228.1 GCA_947311465.1 uncultured Saprospiraceae bacterium | reverse complement strand
TTGTCAACTATTCTTTTTATTCTGAATATAATTCGAGTAATCGACTGGTACCGTCCATCTATTTGGAAAAACAATTTGATATGGTCATTGTGGTTGGGATATACTTTTCTAACCCTTGGGTTTTTAGTCAAAATTGGAGAATTTGGAATGGGGATATCCCCTTTTTTAGGCTTGCACATGTTTGCCGTTGGAGGCTTAGGAATGATTGCCACTAGTATGATGGCGCGGGTTGGATATGGTCATAGTGGGCGGAATATTTTCAATATGACTCCAGCTATACGCTGGTCTTTTATTGGGATCGTTGTCGCTGTGATTTTTCGAGTAATTTTTCCCATTTTCTTTCCTAGCCACTATGCTCTTTGGATTGGGATTGCAATGGCTTCGTGGATATCTGGATTTGCAACTTTCTTTGTGATTTTCTTTTATGTTTTTGTAAGAGCACGGCCAGATGGGGCTTATGGGTGATTTTTATACCTTATCGGGTACAGTTTTGCGTATTTTCTAGTTTTTGTACCCGAAAGGGTATGATTTATTGTTTTTGTTGTATATTGTACCCTAAAAGGTATAATATGGAGCAAAACGGAATAGCGCTAAACGAATTTGTTCGGTATAAGCGGAAGTTATTGAAAATGACTCAAAAAGAGATGTCCGAGAAATCGGGTGTTGGGATTAGATTTGTTAGAGAACTTGAAAGAGGAAAGAAAACATTGAAAATGGATAAAGTAAATCAAGTTTTGGATTTATTTGGTTTTGAATTGGGACCCGTAAAATCATCAACTATAGACAATAGCAATGAAGAAAGCTAAAATTTATATGCATAATATTTGGGCGGGCACGCTTATCGAAGATGATGTTGGTTTTCAAATTATCCAAAGTGATTCCATCGAAATTGAAAAGTAAGTTTTTGGAAATGAAACCAACTTGGAAATAGGTTAACCCTTCTTAGAATATACGAGATTCCACAATTAATCATTATATTTGACGGATTATAATTCTTTATTCTAAATTCAATTCTATGAAATATTTTCTTTTTTCTTTTCTATTCTCTTGTTTGAGCCTATTTACTTTCGCTCAAAAAAGTAACATGACCCCCGAACGACTTATTCAATTGGGAAGGGTATATGGAGTTGGTATTGAGCACCAAAATGTCATTTTTGGAGTCTCTCAATATAGTTTTGAAACAAAATCCAAGAATAATAAAACTTATAAGATAAATATCAACGGGGGAGAAGCAAAGGATGTCTCAAAAATGGATAATTTGGTAGCGGATAAGCATATTTCTCCAGATGGAAAATACAAAATAATAGTCCAAGATGAAAAATTGAAAAAGATATTTGGTAAAGATTATCACCCTACTTTGGAAGGCTCAAATATGATGATTTATGATGAATTGAACTATCGGCATTGGGATACTTGGGAAGATGGAGCGTATAGCCACATCACCTACATGCCTACTAATAAAAAAAATGTTGAACCCGTTGATATTATGAAGGGGGAACGTTTTGACTGTCCGCAAAAGCCCTTTGGTGGAGATGAAGATTATCTTTGGTCGCCAGACAGTAAAAGCATCTTGTATGTGACAAAAAAGGAAGTAGGAACAGCTTATGCCATTAGTACTAATACCGATATATACGAATATAATTTGGCAACTAAAAAGACAACAAATCTTACGGAATACAATAAAGGATATGACACATCACCAGCTTTTTCAAGCAAAGGACAATTGGCATGGTTGCAAATGAAAAGAAATGGATATGAATCAGATAAGAATGATATCATTGTACAAATAGGGAATAAAGATGCGAATTTGACAGCTGCATGGGATGGAACAGTAAATAGTTTTTTATGGTCTAATAATGGAAAGAAAATATATTTTGTTGCGCCTGTTTTGGGAACTGTCCAATTGTTTGAAATTTCTGTTCCTTATTCTGCATCAAAAAAGATAAAAAAACCAAAGCAAATCACCAATGGTCAATTTGATGTAAACGGCATGGTGGGACAAATTGGAAACCATATGGCAGTAAAACGTAGGGATATGAATCATGCCGTTGAGATATATTCTGTAGAATTATCATCTGGTAAAATGAAGCAATTGAGCCATGTCAATGATGCTGTTTATGCAAAGACAAATATGAGTGAAGTCAAAAAAAGAATGGTGACTACAACGGATGGCAAACAAATGCTTTCATGGGTTATTTACCCGCCTGATTTTGATGCTACAAAAAAATATCCAACTATCTTATACTGCCAAGGTGGGCCACAAGGAGCATTGAGTCAGTTTTATTCTTTTCGTTGGAATTTTCAATTGATGGCAGCCAACGGGTATGTTGTCATTGCTCCCAATCGTCGTGGTATGCCTGGGTATGGAGTAGAATGGAATGAGCAAATCAGTAAAGATTATGGCGGACAAAATATGGATGATTATTTATCGGCTATTGATGATATTTCAAAAGAATCCTATGTAGATAATGGTCGATTAGGTGCAATAGGGGCGAGTTATGGTGGCTATTCTACTTTTTATTTAGAAGGGATTCATAAAGGGCGATTCAAGACATTTATTTCACACGATGGTATTTTTGATTGGCGTAGTATGTATGGAACGACAGAAGAAGTATTTTTTCCCAATTGGGATTTGGGTGGCGCATATTGGGAAAAAGATAATGCCGTAGCTCAAAAGACGTACACCCAATATAATCCAGCAGAGCATGTTGAGCAATGGGATACGCCTATATTGATTGTTCAAGGTGGTAAAGATTATCGTGTTCCAATCGGACAGGGACTAGCGGCTTTTCAAGCGGCTCAATTACAGGGTATCAAAAGTAGATTATTGTTTTTTCCAGAAGAAAATCATTGGGTTTTGAATAATGAGAATAGTTTGGTTTGGCAACGGGAGTTTTATAGGTGGTTGAGGGAGACTTTGTAGGTTTAAAAAAGGGGGTTCAAGGTTCAAGGTACAAGGCGCAAGGTTCATGGTGCAAGGCACAAGGTGGAAGGTGCAAGGTGGAAGGTTCAAGGTTCAATGATTCATTTTAGTCTTTAATTTTCCTAATAAAAAAACACCAATAATCCCACCTAGTGCGGATACCAATAGATTGATGGTTAAAAGAGTATAATCTACTTTTGATACCCTGTAATTGAGC
>CAMZLN010000227.1 GCA_947311465.1 uncultured Saprospiraceae bacterium | reverse complement strand
TCTTATAATCTTTTTCACCACAAAGAGTCCTTTTGGAATATCAATTGCCACGAATGCACTTCACCAAAGCTAGCGATAATCACACTTTAAAAAAAAAGTAAAAAAATATGGATTTTATTTTGACAATAAACAAAAAAATGCCTTATATTTGCACCGCATTTGAAAGTAAATGTAATTGAAATTATGCAAAAGTAGCTCAGCTGGTAGAGCACAACCTTGCCAAGGTCGGGGTCGCGAGTTCGAATCTCGTCTTTTGCTCCAAGAAGGTTTAGGACAGGAACTAAGCCTTTTTTTGTAAGACTGAAAAGTCGCCCGGATGGTGGAATTGGTAGACACGCCGGACTTAAAATCCTGTGCTCTTCGGGGCGTGCGGGTTCAAGTCCCGCTCCGGGTACCAAATGGGGAATTTTACGTTTTTACGTGGAGTTTCCCATTTTTTATTGATTTAGAATATTGCATACATCATTTCCACAATCACAAACATTTTTTTCGTAACTTTACATTTTTACTTCATTATAAAAAATGACAAAACAAAAAACTCGAAAATTTAGTCCATTGCAAAGGAATTTGCATACCATCATCTTTGAGGCTGATACTCCCAAAGGAAAATTATTTGATATCATCCTTTTAGTATTTATTGCATTGAGTATTCTTGTCGTTAATCTTGACAGTGTTCCATCCATATCCTCAAAATATTCAACTATATTATTCTATGCTGAATGGATATTGACTATCTTTTTCACACTAGAATATACTTTTAGGCTATATTGTTCCTACAGACCAATGAAATATGTGTTTTCCATGTATGGAATCATAGATTTATTGGCGATCCTTCCCTCCTATTTGAGTTTATTCATGGCAGGAGCTCATTCTCTGATTATAATTCGAGCGTTAAGGTTACTTAGAGTATTCAGAATATTCAAGATGGTAGGTTTTATGAATCAAGGGACATTTATAATGAATTCTCTCAAAGCCAGTAGAGATAAAATTTTCATTTTTGTATTCTTCATTTTTTTAATGGTAAATATTATGGGAGCCATCATGTACTTAGTGGAAGGTACTTCCAACTCAGGATTTGATAGTATCCCTAGATCCATATATTGGGCAGTTGTCACTATGACAACCGTAGGCTATGGTGACATTTCGCCTACTACGAATTTGGGTCAATTTCTCGCTGCCGTAGTGATGATTTTAGGTTATGCTGTGATTGCTGTTCCCACAGGAATTGTTTCTGCAGAAATGGTTAATCAAGGAAAGAAGAAACACGAAATCACATCTCAATCATGTATGAGTTGTACCGCACAAGGACATGATGTTGATGCAGAATATTGCAAGTATTGAGGAGAACACTTGGAGATGAATAACATTTAAATGAAATATTTAGTCAGGACTCCTATTTATTTATCGACATTAAAATAAAAACATCTTCTAGGCAATTGCACCCTTTATTTTCTTAAAGATCAAAACCAATACTAAAGCAATTATTCCTACAACTAAACCGACCAAAAAATCTCCCAACATTGATGGAATTGAATGAACAAGCTCATGGACAAAATGAATATTGTGTGTATAAATTCCACCAGCCACTAAAAGCATAGCAATTGTTCCAACCACTGTCAAAGCTCTAATTACCATTGGTAAAGCTTTCACTAAAAACCTTCCAAATTTATGTAAAACCCCATTATTCTCACCTCCAAGTTCAATTAATTTATAACCAAAATCATCCATTCTTACAATCATGGCAACAATTCCATATACCCCAACAGTTGCTAAAAACGAAATCATTGTTACGACTAAAATTTGAGCAATCAATGGTTTACCCACCACCGTGCTAAGAGTTAAAATAATAATCTCAATAGACAAAATAAAATCAACTAAAATTGCTGATTTCACTTTTTCATCTTCAAATTTTTGAGCTTCTTCTTCTGTCATATCGGTACGATTAATCTTTTGACTATTCTTTTTCGAATGAAAAAAGTATTCAAATATTTTCTCAGCCCCTTCATATCCTAAATACAATCCTCCAAATAATAAAATTGGAATTATTGTAAAAGGTAAGAAATAACTTAAAAGAAAAGCAGCTGGTAAAATCATCAATTTATTTAAAAAAGAACCTTTTGTGATTTTCCAAAGAACGGGCAATTCTCTTGATGCCAAAAAACCAGATGCCTTTTCCGCATTTACGGCTAAATCGTCACCTAGAATACCAGCCGTTTTTTCTGTAGCAATCTTACCCATAGAAGCAACATCATCCATAAGTACTGCAATATCATCAAACAAAGCAAAAAAACTTGATGCCATTTAAATAAAAATTAATTGAAAAATAAAATTCTATGTAAAGGTATACAAAAAGTAAGAAATATGTAAGTTTTATTTTTCACATTATAATTTCTGTCTCCCCCTTCTCATATTGTACTTTTATTATAAAGATGTCAAAAAATAAGTGAACACCCACCCACTTATCCCCTTAAAAACGCCAAACAATTGCAAAAAAATTAAAAAATTCGTAAAAAACTTTGATTTTTATAAAAATTAACTCACCTTTGCAGAGTAAGTATTCACTAATATACATTAAATCAAAGAAAGATGAAAGGGAAAAACAACATTGCGACAGGATTTTTAGTCATGGGATTATTCATGGCTTACGGATTTTTTTTAATCTATTTAAGAGATTTTGCTCCAGGAAAAGAAGAATGGATCAATAATTACTCTTCTGGAAAACACTTTGAAACAAGATTAGCACATGTCCATGGAAATTTATTCGCGTTTTTAAATATATTGATTGGATATTTGTTATTACGATTCAAAGATCAATTAAAAAGTGTGAATACAATATCATGGTTAGCTTTAACAGGTTTATTGATGCCACTTGGTATTCTGGCAGAAGTATATTTAGGTGCTCCACCTTTTTTGGTATTAATTGGAGCTATTGCTATGACGACATCCGTGATTTGGTTAGGAATTTCGTTTTATAAAATGAAAATAAATAGATAAAAACACTATTACATCATCAAAATATAATAACATGACCATTCAAATAACAGATAGACAATTGGAAATCATTCAGGCCGCTGGAAAGATATTATCCATTTCTGGTGTGCATGGCTTGACCATTAAAAATTTGGCAAAAGAGATGAAGTTTTCTGAAAGTGCTATTTATCGACATTTTCGGAGCAAGGAACAAATATTGGTTTCAATGCTTGAATATGTTGCAAGTCAAATGGAACAAAGATATTCCAATGCGGTGGATAACGATAAATCAACTGAAGAAAATTTTAAATCTTTATTTGAAAATCAATTCGCCTTTTTCAATGAGCATCCCTATTTTGCCGTTGCTATTTTTTCTGATGGGTTATTGGCTGAAAGTGAAAAAATCAACCATACTATTCTGAAAATAATGGCGGTTAAGATGAAATATTTGATGCCTATCATTATGGAAGGACAACAAAATGGCATTTTTACCAATGAAATCACAACAGAAGAAATAGTGCATATCGTAATGGCTGCTTTGAGATTACAAATGTTTAAATGGAGAATGGCAAATTTTGAATTCGATATCGTCCGACATGGAAACAATATCATTCAATCATTATTAACGATTTTAAAAACAAAAAAATGAAAGATTTAAAAAAATATATACCCGCATTCGTCTTGGGTGCTTTTGGACTATTGACGATTTTTCTAAGTGGATCAGTCATTTTTGATTTATTTGGAATTCGTGCTAAGGAAGGAAATTATGTATTGTTCATCGTCTGGGCAAATTTCATCAGTAGCTTAATTTATTTAGTTGCTGCCTATGGATTTATCAAGCAAGAAAAATGGACTATGAAAATATTAGCTATTTCAGTAGCGGTTTTAGTGGTAGCCTATATTGCTTTTGGATTTTATATAAATGGAGGAGGTATCCATGAGACAAAAACCGTCTATGCAATGGCTTTTAGAACTACAGTGACTATCATTTTTATGACAATTGCCTATTTTACAATCAATAAAAAACAATTGACATGATACGAAATACTTTTATTTTTTTAATCCTATTGACTACGAATTTCATGTCTGCCCAACAAGCAGATGATATCATTGGAATGTACCGACTACCCAATAATTTAGAAATAGAAATATTTAAATCTAATAATATTTACAATGGGAAAATTACAAATGTAAATCACAGTACTGATATTGCTTTGCAAGAAAAAGATATCATTGGACAGGTGATAATACATGATTTAAGATACGATTCTAAAGCAAAAAACTGGAATCATGGTACCATGTATAGTCCCAAAAAAGGATTAACGTTCAATCTAAAAATCAATGAAATTCGCGAAAAAGAAATCGAAGTCGTAGGGTCAAAATTGTTTTTTTGGCATACAATGACTTGGGAACGGATTTTATGATTTTTCATCAAAAAATGAAAGAAATTATTGCTTAACACGTAGAATAAGTAAAACAATTCATCAAAATCAAAATTTTTTAACATATGAAGTTAGTGAACATTCGCACACATACTTGGATCATGCTAGTCTTGGCATTAGGAATCCAAACCATGCGAGCCCAAGAAATCAAGACACTAGAGCAATGTATAGAAACCGCTCTATCGAATAACAAAAAACTGGATTTGAATAAAAATAATATCCAAATTGGTATTGATCGGCAAAAGCAAGTCAAAGCAAACTTGCGTCCAAAGCTTAGTATTGATATAGATTACAAATATTTTTTGGAGCAACCCACTCAATTGATGCCTGCCGCAGCATTTAATCCTATGGCGCCTGAATGGCAATATAATGAAGCTCAATTTGGAGTGCCCCATAATATCAATGCCAATTTGATTTTTGGAATGCCTATTTATAATGCAGAACTCAAAAGCAAGATTGAAAATGCAAAAATTGGGGTCGAAGTAGCGCAGTTACAATTGGAAAAATCATCAGAAGACATCCAATTTGATATTGCAAATCTATATTACAATGCTCAGATTATTTTAAGTCAAATGAAATTTATTGATGATAACATCCAAACCAGTCAACGTCTTCATAAGACCATTAGTTTGGTACATAGTCAAGGATTGGCAAAAGGTACAGATGTAGATAAAATTTCATTGCAAATCATTCAATTGAAATCCAAAAAAGATGTTTTGCAAAGCAAATATAATCAAGTCTTAAATGGAATGAAAATGCTGATGGGTATTTCTTTGGATGAAAAATTCGATATCTCTTCAGATATTATCTACAAAGAAGTAGCAAGTTATGAAACCAAAACTACCACAGATATGAAAATGGTGGAAGTGAAAAATAAAATGTTGCAAGGTGATATCAATTCCATTAATAAATCAAAACTTCCTACCGTCATGTTGTACGGATCATTGGGAGCGACTGGATATGGATATGATCAATCTCCCAATCAATTTTTAGATTTTTATGGCGTAGGTTTTCTCGGAGTAAAGGCTTCTTATACCATTTTCGATGGAAATATGGCCAAAAAGAAAAAGAAAATCAAATTAAGAGAAATCGAAAACAATAGAATCCAATTGGAACTACTCCAAGACCAAAATATTTTGCAAGTGACCAATGCCAAACTTAAATTGGCAGCAGCTTCAAAAAATGTGGAAACCAATTTAGCTCAAATTGATTTTGCAAAAACGATTTATGACAAGACCGTAATTCAACAAAAACAAGGAGAAGCATCTATTACAGATGTGCTACTTGCGGACAACGAAGTCAGACAAGCTCAACAAAATTATCTGTCTTCTATTGTAGATTATTTGAAAGCAGAATTGGAATTAAAGAAAACATCTGGAAACTTAAAATAAACCTAACTAAGTAGATGGTTAGAATTCATAATTTATACAGACAAAAATAAAAAAAAATGAAAAATATAATCAATATCTTAATCCTAGTAGCCTTAGTTGCTATCATAGTTTTGAAACTAAAAGAGAATAAAGCAATTGTAGAAAACAGAGTCTTTCACTTTGACAAAGAACAGCCCATAAGCGTTCACACAAAAAAAATAGGACTACAATTGGACAATGAAGCCTATCAAATGACAGGTAATTTTATGCCCAATAAAGATGCGAGAATCAATTCCGAAATGCAAGGAAAAATCACTATGCTTGGAGTAGATGTGGGTAGTCGTGTCCAAAAAGGTCAACAAATAATCAAACTAGATGATACGCTTTTAAAATTGCAATTGCAAGCCTTAGATGTAAAAATTGAAGGTCTGAAAGTAGATATTAATCGCTTTAGAATCTTAACAGAAGCTGATGCCATCAAAGGAGTACAACTCGAAAAAGCAGAATTGGGATTAAAATCAGCCAATGCTCAAAGAAAAACGATTTTAGAACAAATCAAAAAAACATCAGTTTATGCACCATTTACGGGCATAGTAACCATGAAAATGACAGAAATTGGCTCTTTTGCAGCTCCTGGCATGCCATTACTTCAATTGACGGATATCAATAAATTGAAATTCACTGTCAACGTACCTGAAAGTGATGTCAATATGTTTAAACTAAAAAGTACCTACCCTATCAAAGTAGATGCATTTCCAAATTTAGAATTGATGGGCAAAACAACCATGATTGGAGCAAAAGGCAATATGGGCAATAGTTTTCCTGTGCAATTTGAAGTTAAAAATACCAAAGATCAGAAAATAAAATCTGGAATGTTTGGAAAATTAGTAATGAAAGAAAAAACAGGAGAAAAGAAAATTTTCATCCCTGCATCAACCATTGTTGGGTCTAGTGTACAACCCAAAGTTTACTTAGTTAAAAATGGAAAAGCTACCCTACATGATGTTGTGATTTCAAAAAGAGTAGGCGATAAAGTAGTTATAAAAAGTGGATTAAATGAAGGAGACGAAATTGTAACCAGTGGATTTGTAAGCCTATTTGATGGAGCGAATATCGTAACAGGAAAATAATCTTCTGTTGCAGCTATTACTTTTAGCAATATAAGTCAGATGAAATTCATTTCGCATAGTCAGATGAAATTCATTTCGTCATAGTCAGATGAAATTCATTTCGTCATTATAGCTCACGAATAAATTACAACAAC
>CAMZLN010000226.1 GCA_947311465.1 uncultured Saprospiraceae bacterium | reverse complement strand
GAGAAAGATGATTTAAAAAATTTGTCGTGTATGTTTTCTGTTTTTCGGTTTCCCATGTTTTCGTTTGTGCAAATATAGCTTATTTTGCTGTAAAATCAAACTATATGTGTTTTAATTTTACATAAAACACGAAATGTTTTATTTTATCGAAACTGGAATTTCTAAACCTGTTTTGTCTGAATCAGGATTTTCAAAACCTGTCTTTTTGATGACAGGCAGGTTTCATAATTTTCAGGATTTTGTGCCTGCTCGTCCTTAATATTTGGGTATGATTTTATTACTTAGTACTTACTAATTCTGGAAATCTTAAAATCCTGTAAATTCTGATTCTGACAATACGCTCGTCATACTCGCAAATATAAAAAATGCAAATAGGACGAGCGTATGTTAAGCCAATGCTACAGGCATTGGCTATCCGCTTTAGTTTGGTTTGCTGTTTGTATGCTTAGTCTATCTGGTATGTTATAATAAATTTCAAGAATCCTTTTCAATTATCATCTCTATTACAATACATATCATCACGATATTAAGCAATTCCCTTTTAGACTTTCAAAAACTTCAAAAAAAGAACAAGAAAATCTTCCTCCTTGACTATTTACAACACCAAGCATTTTATTATCCCAGTTTATCTTAAAAAATTCTTTTTGATTTTCATAACATAAACACTTAACAATTTGATAATTACCTAAAAAAAAATCAGACACAAATTGAATATAAAAGTCGGTAGAATGTAAATCGTAAAATTCAAATAACTCAATTCTGTTCCATCGAATTTCGATACATATACTATTGATTTCAATATCATAATAATCTCCTGTTATAACATTGTTTAGCTCCAGAGATAAATAATCCTTTACAATCAAATATTTAGATACTTCTATTGTTTTTATTAATTTTAATAAACATAAATTTAGAGCAGACAATATGTGATATTGAATTGATTCTGAATTCATTGTATCCATTAATTGATTTAATTCTAGAATTATTTTTTGATCCATCTTTAAAATTTAATTTTTCCCCACTTAAAAGGATTTAATCCAAAATGATTCAACTTCGTAACAGGTAATGTATTAATATGTGTCCAGTATGTTCTTCCTCCGCCTACTAAGTTTACACTATGCCTTTCCAATCTTATCATAAAGTTCGTTGGTTTGTATCTTAAACCAATTTGAAAAGTAGTTTCTCCAAGCCCAGTAGATATCCCAATCTTTCTAAAGATAATGGGTTTTGTCAATAATTGATAATTTTTAGGATTTAGTGCATTTGGAAATAATGATGCCTGCGCTATATTAGCACCTCTATTTACTAAATATTTATTAAACTCAGCAACATCATCAAAATATCGAGTATATCCACCACTTTCATTAAAAAAATACTTACCACCTTCATCAAACTTACCATAAGTTTCACCAGCAGATATCTTAGAAAAGTCTATTTCTTCTAAAAAATCATCTATTGGTGCTTTTTTTAATTCTTTTGCATTCTTCAAATATTGTCCACCAGCAGCAAAAACACCTCCAACTAGCATCGAACCTATTAATTGCTTCCCACTCAATGGATCATCATAAGCAATTTTATTCATTATTTGAAGTACACCATCACCTACTCCACCAGATATTGCTCCACTTACAAAAGCTGCAGATAGTGTTGCAGCTTGCGGATTAAATGTAAGTCCACCTACAAATCCTGCCACAGCACCAATTGCAAAGCCTTGCCAAAATCCACCTTCTCTATTCCTATGAATAATTCCATTTACAACTCCACCAACGACAGCTCCAATTACAGCTCCAATTATCTCATCTCCATTCGGATCTATATTCGATATAGGATTATTCCCCATCGAATTACAAGGACTCACTCCATAAAAACTCTCCGCCGCAGGATCCGTCTGCAATCGCACTTTTGTCCCCCAGACAAAGCCAACGCAGACCATCTCCCAACACTAGGATCCAAAGACAATGATATATATTATTTACCAAATCTTTTTGGATTCCGTTGTATTGGTATTTGGTGCCTAATTTGCCTGAATCAGAATTTTCAAAACCTGTCTTTTTGATGACAGGCAGGTTTCATAATTTTCAGAATTTTGTGCCCTGCTCTTCCTTAATATTGGATATGATTTTAGTGATTTTTGGTTAGTAATTCTGGAAATTTCGGAACCTGCCAGCAGTCAGGCTGGTCCTGTTAATTCTGATTCTGACAAATACGCTCGTCATACTCGCAAATATAAAAAATGTAAATAGGACGAGCGTATGTTAAGCCAATGCTATATCGCAACGCTACATGCTTATGCCATCATAGGTCATATAACTTTACTTCTTGTCAAAACTTAAGATTACAAAAAATACATTATCATCAAAATTTAGTAATCCTTTTTTTACTAGTGCTGCTAAATATAACTCACATTTATCCTCATCAATATCGGCTAGTCGTTCACTTAGAAAAGAAAAAAAATCCCATGCAGTAAAACCTATTTTTCCTTTTTTAAATTCAACACCTATTTCAAAATCTCTAAACTGAAAGCCACATCCATATCCATGAAAACAATATCCTGTAATATTAGAATCTTTAATTTCATAATTTCGTGAAGGTATAATTCCTTTATTTTTCATTTTCAAATAATTACCATTCCCAAAGTTTCTAATTAAAAAGTGATCTACTTGAAAAAAGTGATTATAGTACTGAATAAAATATTTATCTATTAATTTCATTGTTTCAATATTAATTTAAGCATTCTACCATCAACTTTAAAAGAATAATGTGCAGCTCTATTCATGCCTTTTTCCACACCTTTTTCTATCAATCTATCATAAGCAGTCATAATCATTTCTTTTACTGGATTATCTAATAATTCGATGATTTGATTTAGTTTTTCACCTT
>CAMZLN010000225.1 GCA_947311465.1 uncultured Saprospiraceae bacterium | reverse complement strand
TGGGCATTCAACTGGTATAGAAGATTTTCAATTCAATGGTGGTTTCTTGTGTTTGCAATGATAACTTTTGTCTTCGCCATTCAATTTTCTTATACCAGAGCTTCTATCATGTCCATCCCAATGGCTCTTGGCGCCTATTTTATAATTAGATATAAACTTCTTAAACTTGGAGTATATCTTTCAATATTTGCATTATCAATTGGAATATATTTTGTTGTTTCAAACAATAAATACCTAGATTTTGCTCCTAATTTTGAAAAAACTATTACCCATCAATCCTTTGATGATCTTGTAAACGCAACCTATGAAGGAAAGGATATATCAACTATGGAAAGGGTATATCGCTGGGTTTCTGCTGGATTTATGGTTAAAGAGCGACCCTTTTTCGGTTTTGGGCCAGGAAATTTCTATAATTTCTATACCCAATATACTGTTTCTTCATTCAAAACTTATGTTTCTGACAATCCCGAAAAATCAGGTACTCATTGCTATTATCTTATGACTGCTACAGAACAAGGAGTTTTTGGTTTTTTAATATTTTTAATTTTTAATATAATTATCCTTTTTCAAGGAGAAAGTGCTTATCATTTTACAACAAATTCTGAACAAAAACGTATGATAATGGCAGCACTATTGGGGTTAATTATTATTACAGCTCACTTAATAATAAATGATATGATTGAAACTATTGAAGTAGGTTCATTTTTCTTTATTTTTGCAGCTATGATCGTCGTTAATCAATTAAAACTTGATAATACAATCACTGAGAATTTATAATGACATGCTAAAAAATATATTCTTTTTTACTTTCCTATTTATATCCACTTTTCTTTTTGGTCAAAAACTAAAACTTGAAAAATTAGGCAATGATATCAACACTGAATTTGATGAAATAACGCCTGTATTAAACAAGAAAGGTGATATTCTTTGTTTCACACGAGTTGGGTATAAAGATTTTAATCGGACATTGTATGACAATGGAAGTGATTTGAAAAATAGCTTATCGAGAAGAGCCTATAAGAAAAAACTATCTAGCATATTTTCGGAAATTGCCGGATACAATATTAAAAAGCCATTCAAGTCAGGGTTTAACCAAGATATTTGGATTGCTTTTGGACATAATAATAATTTCCACACAGTATCTCATCCGAGATACCCTTTAAATAATGCGCTTCCAAATAGTTTATGTGCATTTACTCCAGACCAACAATCTGCTATTGTAATAAATCAGTTTGAACGAGATGGCGGAATGAAAAAAGGGTTTTCTATCACTACAAAAATGAATAATTCTTGGTCTTTTCCTACTCCAATTACTATTCAAAATTTCAAAAATAATGGTGCTGATGTCGGATTGTCAATGAATAATGATG
This sequence comes from uncultured Saprospiraceae bacterium, assembly GCA_947311465.1. Taxonomy (GTDB): domain Bacteria; phylum Bacteroidota; class Bacteroidia; order Chitinophagales; family Saprospiraceae; genus CAMZLN01. Next base: position 11,260 of record CAMZLN010000225.1, on the reverse strand, counting down.
GGCAAATAATAGTATTAACACTTGAAAATAATGAAGGAATGGGTTCGGCAGATTTATTTGTAAGTTTTAGTACAGGTAGAAATTCCTGGAGCCAACCTGTTAATCTAGGCCCTAAAATAAATTCAAAATATAGAGAGACAACTCCATTTTTATCTGTAGATAACCAAACACTTTATTTTTCTTCCAACAGACCTGGAGGACATGGTGGAAATGATATTTATTTTTCGAAAAGACTAGATGATACTTGGAAAAATTGGACAAATCCAACACGAATGGATGCTCCTATTAATTCTAAAAGTGATGACAGTCAGCCTTATTTTAGTACACTAAACGGTTATCTATATTTTACATCCAAAAGAGATGGGTCAAGTGATATTTTTAGAGTTAGGATCGCAAAAGAAGTAAAAAATTCTGTGACGGTTATTGGAAGTATTTTAAATAGTAAAAATAAAGATCTTATAAAAGGAGCAAAAATATGGATGGGAGATTCTAGGTTAAAGAATTATAAACAGGTTTATCTTTCTGATAATGGAAAATATTCAATAGATGTATCTAAGGGAAATCCACTAGATATTTATGCTGAAAAAGGTGGATATTTCTCTAAAATTGGTAATATTGAATTTAAAAAAGACTACCTTTATTTTAAAGAATATGTTTTAGATCTTTTTCTTGAACCGATTGAAAAAGGTACAAAAATTCAAACGAAACCGATTTATTTTAAACGAACAACCGCTTCTATTTTACCAGTTTCTTATGCTGCTTTAGATGAATTGGCTGATTACTTGAAGGAAAACCGAAATTTATATGTTCGTATTGATGGACATACGGATAATAATGGAACTCCTGAAATATTAGAAAAATTATCAAAGGAAAGGGCAGAAGCTGTGAAGGAATATTTGGTTTATAAAAAGTTTATTAAACCTGTTCGATTAACAACCTTTGGCTTTGGGGGGACAAGACCTACGAATAATAATTCAACTAGACAAGAAAGAGCAGAAAACAGAAGAGTTGAAGTAACTATTGAAATTGTAAGTATATTATGATTGTAAGATTTTTAGCACATATAATTTCTGTTGTATTCCATCCTTTATTGATGGTTACATACATGTTGATACTATTGATGAATATCAATCCTTATATTTTTGGATTTAGTTCGATTAGTGGTAATTTCAAATTGGTTTTACTCGTATTTGCGTCTACATTTATTATTCCATTATTTGGTGTATTAATAATGAAGCAAATTGGCCTAATTCAGTCTTTCCAAATGAAAGACAAGTTAGAGCGAGTCGGACCATATATTTTAACAGCAATCTTTTATTTATGGATGTTTATCAATTTATTTAATAATCCAACAATACCTAGAGCATTTTCTACTTTTTTGCTAGGATCTGTAATAGGGTTATTTATTACATTTTTTATTAATATTTTCTTAAAAATTAGTGCACATACCGTTGGAGTAGGTGGATTAGTTTCGATGGTGGTGCTTACTTTATTTAATTTCAGTTATGGTACATTTGGTTTGAGTTTAGGAAGTTGGGGAATAATCCATATTTCTGTTTTGACATTACTTATATTTACTATTTTATTGGCGGGAATTGTTGGAACTTCAAGATTGATTTTAAAAGCACATACATCAAAAGAAATAATTTTGGGCTATGCTGTTGGCATTTTTAGTCAGATTATAGCATTTCGCCTATTGTTTTAGAAAAAAAATACAAGAATATGATTTCCATGGAAAATACTTTTACTTATAAAAAGGGACGATTAACAAAAAAAACTCTTTTAGATTTATATGTCAAGTTATTGACTCCACGTATGATCGAAGAAAAAATGCTCATTCTGCTAAGGTCAGGGAAAATTAGTAAATGGTTTTCGGGTATTGGGCAAGAAGCAATTTCTGTTGGGGTTACCGCAGCTTTGCAGGAAGATGAATATTTATTTCCAATGCATAGGAATTTAGGTGTTTTTACTACACGAGAAGTTCCGTTTGAACGTCTTTTTGCTCAATGGCAAGGAAAAGACCTGGGTTTTTCAAAGGGAAGAGATCGTTCTTTTCATTTTGGTACACAAGAGTATAATATTGTTGGAATGATTTCGCATCTAGGTCCACAGTTATCTCTTGCAAGTGGAGTTGCATTGTCCAATTTATTGAAAAACCGAAAAAAAGTAGCTGTTGCTTTTACGGGAGATGGTGGAACGAGTGAAGGTGAATTTCACGAAGCACTCAATACTGCAGCAGTTTGGAATTTGCCCGTTTTATTTATTATCGAAAATAATGGGTATGGTTTATCTACGCCATCATCTGAACAATTTATGTGCAAAGACTTAGCGGACAGGGGAATTGGCTATGGCATGGAGTCTCATATTTTAGATGGAAATAATATTTTAGAAGTTTATAATTCAATTTCTAAAATTGCAGCTGATGTGCGTAAAAATCCACGTCCCGTTTTGATAGAATGTAAGACTTTTAGAATGCGTGGTCACGAAGAAGCTTCTGGAACTAAATATGTACCCAAAGAATTAATGGAAACATGGGCTAAAAAGGATCCAATTTCAAATTATGAAGAATATCTCCTTTCAGAAGGGATTTTGACCGAATCAAAAATTGAAAAGATTCGTGATAATATTAAAAATCAAATTAAAGAAGGATTGGCGATTGCAGATGCAGAACCTGATGTTGTGAGAAGTCCTGAAGAAGAAATTAAGGATTTATTTGCTCCGTTTTCTCCTATAGATACACCACCTAAATCTACAAAGAAATCTGAAAAAAGATTAATTGATGCGATATCTGACGGTCTTAAGTTGGCGATGCAAAAATATGACAATCTTATTTTGATGGGGCAAGATATTTCAGAATACGGAGGCGTATTTAAAATAACAGACGGATTTTACAAAGAATTTGGAAAGGAGCGAGTAAGAAATACCCCAATTTGTGAAAGTGCTATATTAGGGATTGGTTTAGGTTTAAATATAGCTGGAGATAAAGCAATGGTAGAAATGCAATTTGCTGATTTTGTTTCTGTTGGTTTAAACCAAATTGTAAACAACCTTGCAAAATCTCATTATAGGTGGGGGCAAAATGCTGATGTAGTAGTGCGAATGCCTACAGGAGGTGGCGTTGGCGCAGGACCATTTCACTCTCAAAGTAATGAAACGTGGTTTACGCATACGCCAGGCTTGATTGTTCTTTACCCATCCAATCCGTATGATGCCAAAGGAATGCTTTTATCTGCCTTTGAAAATCCAAATCCAGTTATGTTTTTTGAACACAAAGCTTTGTATAGAAGTATCAGTCAAGAAATTCCAGATGATTATTATACTGTTCCGATTGGAAAAGGAAATATTGAACGGGAAGGAAATGACTTATCAATCATTACTTATGGAATGGGAGTTCATTGGGCGAAGAAAATTGTAGAAGAATTAGAAATTGATGTTGAGATTATGGATTTACGATCTTTATTGCCTTTAGATTATGACATGATTAAGCAAACTGTGTCAAAAACGAATAAGGTTTTGATTCTTCACGAGGACACTAAATTTGGTGGAATTGGTGGTGAAATTTCTGCCTATATTTCAGAGCATTTATTTGATCAATTGGATGCTCCCATTGTAAGAGTAGCAAGTTTGGATACTCCGTTTCCTTTTGCGAAAAATCTAGAATCTAATTTTTTACCCGTTGAAAGATTGAAACAAAAGTTAATTGATTTATTGGAGTATTAAGATTTGATAGAGAAATAAAACAACATTATGAAATTAAATAAATTAACACCAGAAGAAGAAGCAATTATTAAACACAAAGGAACAGAAGCTCCTTTTACGGGTGATTTTAATAATCATAAATTGCCAGGAACATATATTTGTCGCCAATGTGATACTCCTTTATATTCTTCGGAAGATAAATTTTCGTCAGGTTGTGGTTGGCCAAGCTTTGATGATGAGATAGAAGGAGCTGTCAAAAGAGTTCCAGATAGTGATGGACGTAGAATCGAAATTATTTGTAATAATTGCGGAGGTCATTTAGGGCATGTTTTCGAAGGAGAATCCTTTACTGAAAAAAATACTCGTCATTGCGTAAATTCTATTTCTTTAAAATTTATACCTAAATAAAAAGAGCTGCTATTATTTCGAGAAAGATTGATTTACATCTCTTTCTTGAACCTTGTATTTAGCAAGATCAATGCGGATTTCTTTTTCAATAACTTTTATTATTTTCATATTAGTCATTTTTGAAATTCCATCATTTTGAATCTCCATAATCAACCCTTCGGGAATACTATTGGCATTTGCTCCAGAAAGAGACAATAGACTAGCAAAGATATTTCTATTATTGATTTTGATTTTATCATTGATCCAAATTGAAATTGTACCATCATCCGTTTCTAAGCTATAGGCTTTACATCTATAACCAGCAATTTTTTTATTTTTTCTCCTATTGCTTTTAAAACTTGGCTTATCTGAAGTTTTCATTGAACGTTCTAAAAAAATGTCTATACTAGAAGGCGACATCATTTCCTTTTTATTGACAACTTGTGCTGTATTCATATCTTTATCACAAAGAATCATATTTTCGTTTTCTACATCGAAAACGACCCACGTATTACCTAGATTAGGATCAGATGTAGCCCAATAATTGTGGTCACTTAACCATACTTTTTGTCTAGATGAAAAAGTGCCACTTCCTCCCATTTCAAAAATGATTTGATATTTAAAATCAAAAGTAGAATTATTAGAAACTGGGTTTGCATCTATTCCCTGTAAGTCAAACATATTATGTTCTTCAGCAGTGATGAGTACTTTTTCACTTGGAATTGCTTCTTTTTCTTGTGCAACAGTTGTCGATAAAGAAATAAGTACGAATAGAAGAATAGAAAGATTTGATATTAATTTTCTCATGATAATAGTATTTTGAATAAATCTATTTGAAATATTGCAAAAATAACGCCAATCTAAAAACAAATAATGTTGAAAAGTGTACGGATTTTTCAATATTATTTTATAGGAAACAAATTTCTGAATTCTATTTGGTTACCTTTAATTTTTACTATCTTGGGAAGTAAGGCTAGGTAGCTAAGTTATCTCCTTCTTTGGGATGAGTACTTGAGTACTATCAGTTGGATTGAAAAAAAAATATTTTCGGCCGACAGGCGGCTCAATTTGAAGATATAAGTATTGAAAAAGCGTAAATTGAATTATTAAACAATGTATGAAATGAGAAATTTATTAGGTATAATATTTTTATTTTGGACAGTATCTACTTTTGGACAAACTGAAACCACAATTTCATTAGAATCTCCACATGCGGCGGTCTATACTCATTTGTTTTATTTACAACCTGAGCAATATCATCCAGAATTAGCTGCTCTGCCCTTCAGGAATGGAATTGATTCTGTATTGGCAAAAACTTATGCAATTCAACTCAAACAGATATTAGATGGAGAAGGATTGTATGTTTTAATGCAAAAATTACCTGTCGAGTCCAACTATGTTGATTCTGTAAGTAAAAAGTCGGTTTATACACTGTTTCCAGTTGAAATGCCACAAATATATCTTGAAAAAGTAAATGACAAATGGTATTATTCAAAAGAAACGATAGCTAATATTCCTAAATTACATAAAAAAGTATATCCGTTTGGATCTGATATTTTAGTCAATCTTCTTCCTATTTCATCACAAAAAGTATTTCTGGGATTAGCGATTTGGCAAATAATAGGTATGTTTGTCATTGTAATTTTTGCATTTATTTTTTATGAATTATTGAAATTAATTATAAAACCCATCATTCAAAGAATCAGTCGTGGAAAAAATAGAACAGCGCTTGGTGACACGAAAATCATTGGCAAAATCAATCGACAATTAACATTATTGATTGTTCTACTTCTTTTAAAGGTATTGGTACCTATATTGCTTTTGACACCCACTTGGTCTCATTATGTGATTCTCGTTATAAAAATATTTATTACAGTAATTTTTACAATCCTAATCTATAGAATATGGGCTTTGATTGTATTGTATGCAGCCAAGTACGCAAAGTCCACCAAGGATAAAATGGATGAACAGTTGCTCCCGATTATTACAAAAATAGTTCAATTTCTGATTATTGCTGGTGGGGCAATTTATGTTCTGCAATTATTAAATGTAAATGTTACCGCTTTAATTGCAGGTGTTTCAATTGGTGGTTTAGCACTAGCTTTGGCATCCCAAGATACAGTTAAGAATCTAATAGGATCTGTGATGATTTTTATAGACAAGCCGTTTCAGATTGATGATTATATTGAAGTGAATGGGCAGGGTGGAACCATTGTAGAAGTTGGATTTAGAACGACAAGAGTGAGAATGTCAGATTCATCAATACTCTCTATTCCGAATGGAAATATTGCAAATATGGCAGTCATTAATAAAGGTGTTAGAACTTTTCGGTTGTTTCAAACTACACTTGGAATTACCTATGATACATCTCCTGCTTTGATTGAGAAATTTATTTCAGGACTGAAAAACATCATTGAAAAACATCCATCTACGGACAAGGAAAACTACTTGGTCAATTTGACTGAATTGGGAGCATCGTCTATTAATATTTTATTTAGAGTCCCTTTATTGGTTGGAGACTATGCTACAGAATTGAATACCAAAGAAGAACTTTTATTTTCGATTATGCGCTTGGCGGAAGATTTAGATGTGTCATTTGCATTTCCATCTACGAGTGTATATATTGAGAAGAAGTGAATTATTCTTTAAAAAACCTGACGAATTGCACTGCATTTTCACCATCATCATTTTTATATTCTTTCTCAATTTTCAATAGATGTTTGCCGCTATTAATTTTCTCAATCGGAATATAAGTCAAATAAAACCATTGATGATTTTTCTTGAAAAAGGAAAACTGCACATTGTTTTGGGTGGTTTCATCAATTGAAATGGTATAGTATTTTTGTGCACAATCCAATTTGAACTCATCTTTTAAACGATTTCTTTTAAGTCTTGACAACTTGGATTTGTCCTTCTTGGAAAAAAGTAGTTTTATTCGTTGCCAAACTGTCCCCCTTGGATTAATATATTCACCGCATAAAATATCTCTTGATAATGCTTCTCTTTCAATAACAGGAATTTCTATTCTTAAAAAATTTTCAGAAATTATCTCAGATTGAATACTTGGACCAAATTGATATTGATTTTCTTCTTGACTATTTTGATAGTTTTCAGCATAAGCATCAGAAGGATAGCTTTGAAATCTATGATAGCGATCTTTAGCAAATAATCGTTGATGGGTTGAATCTGTCAAACTTGCGGACAAAAAGCCAAGGACACCAAAAGCTATACCTACTCCAAACATTTTCCAAACATTAACTTCTACTTCTTTTTGATAATTAGTTGATATTGTATATGAAATATAAGCGTAAGTGTTATAAAAAACAAGAAAGAAATACTTGGTAAATTTAGATGCAATAGGATAGTGGATTTTTTTTACCCATGGTTTATCTCTGTGTTTTTTATCATTCATGAAAATAAGAAGAAAAGTACTCAAAAGAAAAACTCCCGTGACAATTGAAAAGACAATATTAGCGGAATCTCCTAAAATGCTTTTTAATCCTATCCAAAAGTATAGTCCTACAAAAAACCAAAAATTAAAAACCAACATTGTCAGAAAACCAACGATAGTCGTTGATAATGTCACACTACAAGCATCGTCTAATTTTTTATTAAAACCATTGATATCATTAAATTCATTGACCATTTGATCTGAGAATGATGCACTATAGCGATTTAGATTTTTGACCACTCCATTGGGATACACGGAAACCAAACCGATCATTCCAATCCAAAGCGTTCTCATTATAAAATGAATAAAAAATCCAAATAGGAGAATTAAGGAAGCAAAATTTAAATACTGAAAAAACAAAAAACCGAAAGATAAAATGTTATCAGATTGATTTAATAAAGCCCAATTAGCCAATCGATTGACCATATCAGGCAGTTGCAAGGCTCCATAAATAGCTACACCCGACACAACAAGCTCTGCTTGCCAGCTTTGTTGTTCCAATTTTCGTAACCACTTGGGTTTTTTTACTTTTTTTTCTTGATTTTCCATTTTGTAATATTGTTGAGCAACAAGTTAGAAAAATCTCTTTTTAAAAATAATTATTGTTCCTAATTTTCGACGGAAGCATTTTTCTCATTGCAATTTTGTTTGAATCCAGACACTACTAAATCAAAAAGCAAATTTATACCCTAAACCAAAAGAAAGTAAATTATCCCCTTCTGTGTTCGTTTTTATAAAATTATAATTAGCTCCTATGGAAAGTTCATTGTCATTGAAATAGAAAATCGTTCCAGAAGTGATACCAAAAAAGTCAGAACTATCATCGCCTTTCAATACTTGTTTCATGTACATTGGATTGACGAAAAAAGCAAAATTTTCATTTGGATGGATAGAAAAGTATAACGGTAAATAAAACCTTGTAGGTCCTGATTCTCCAGTAACTACTATTTGCTTACCAATTTTCAAGCCCGCTGCCATCGCTATTTTAGACTCTTCGGTGCCATAAAATTGATATTTTGTAAAGAACTGAGCATTCAATCCTGAAGTGACACTGACGCCGACATCTAGTTTACTATATATACCATAATTATATTTCAACTCTGCTATAGGGAAAAATCCAGGTAAATCACTTTTGCTTTCAGGGATGTAGATAGCATCAACATTAACTTGAATAGATTGATTTCCTACTCCAGAAGTTCTACCAGATTCTAAATTTAATAATGGGGCACAACTAAAGTTTAGTAAAATTAATAATAAAAATAAGGTGTTTTTCATGACTTTGTTTTTGTGCAAAATAATCTAAACTTAAGAATAAATCAACTATTATTTTGATAATGTTTTTTCTTGAAATATAATATGTAAAAGCTTTTTATTGTGAAAAAAATGACGTATCTTTGCACCCCTTAAACAAAAATATTTTTAATCGCTGCTCCAAGAGAGCATACAAACTAATTCTTTTTTATGCCAAATAATGAAGAAAATAATGAAAATTTAGTCGAAGAGACTACACCTGTACAAGAACCGCAAGTTCAAGTAAATCATGATGATTATGATTGGGATGCCTCTGACAAAACTGTTTTACCTTATTCTGAACAGGAAATCGCGGATTATTTAGTTCAGTATGAAAACACATTTACTTTCTTAAAAGAAAATGAAATTGTAAAAGCTAAAGTTTCACATATAACAGATAATGATGTTGTTCTTGATGTTAACTATAAGTCTGATGGTTTATTACCCTTGTCAGAATTTAGAGATATTCCAGATTTAAAGGCTGGAGATACTGTTGATGTGTACGTTGAAAATCAAGAAGATGAAAGGGGGCAATTGGTTTTGTCTAGACGTAAAGCAAAATTATTACGTGCTTGGGAAGCAATTGTTGATTCTTTTGAGAATGGAACTATTATTCAAGGTACTGTTGTAAGTAAGACTAAAGGTGGATTGATTGTTGATGCAGGTGGATTGGAAACTTTCTTACCAGGTTCTCAAATTGATATTAAGCCAATTATTGATTATGATTCATACGTTGGAAAGACTATGGAATTCAAGGTTGTTAAAATCAATGAAAAAATTAAAAATGCAGTTGTTTCGCATAAAGCACTTATTGAAAGTGATTTGGCTGAACAACGAGATACTATTATTGCGTCATTAGAGAAAGGACAAGTACTGGAAGGTATTGTTAAAAATATTACTGATTTTGGAGCATTCTTGGATTTAGGTGGTGTTGATGGTTTATTATATATCACAGATATTTCATGGGGAAGAATTAATCATCCAAATGAAGTATTAGAATTGAATCAAAAAATTAGTGTTGTTGTTCTTGAATTTAATGAAGATAAAAAGAGAATCTCTTTAGGGTTGAAACAATTACAACCACATCCATGGGAAGTTCTTGATGCAGAAATCAAAGAAGGATCTCCTGTGAAAGGTAAGATTGTTAATATCGAAGATTATGGGGCATTCTTAGAAGTATTGCCAGGTGTAGAAGGCTTGATTCACGTTTCTGAAGTAAGTTGGAGCAACCAACCTATTAATGCAAGAAATTTCTTTAAGTTAGGACAAGAGTTTGAAACGAAAGTTGTAACTATTGATAGAGAATCTAGAAAAATGTCATTGAGTTTAAAACAATTGACTGAAGATCCATGGGGAGAAGTAGAGCAAAAATATGCTCAAGGAACTAAGCATACAGGTGTAGTTAAAAACTTAACTCCTTATGGCGTGTTCTTGGAATTTGAAGAGGGTATTGGTGGAATGGTGCATATTTCAGATTTGTCTTGGACAAAACGTTTTTCTCATCCATCTGACTATACGAAGATTGGTGAAGAAATGGATGTTATCATTTTAGACATTGATAAAGAAACAAGAAAACTTTCATTGGGACATAAACAAGTGGAAGAAAATCCTTGGGATACTTTTGAAAATATTTTCCCAGAAGGTTCTTATCATGAAGCTACGATTATCAGAAAAGATGATAGAGGTGCTATTGTTCAATTACCATACGGTTTGGAGGCTTTTGCGCCAATAAAGCATATTAAGAAAGAAGATGGAACTACTGCTGGTGTTGATGACGTATTGACGTTCAAAGTGATTGAGTTTAATCGGGATGATAAAAGAATTATCGTTTCTCACTCAAGATACTTAAATGATATCCAGAAAGAAGCAGATAATCAAGTAAGATCCGAAAAGACAAAAGTACGAAAAGAAACTTCTCAAGCTGTGAAGAAAACGCAATCTAACGTTCAGAAGACAACTTTAGGTGATATGAATATCTTTAATGAATTGAAAGATAAATTGAATGAGGAGTAAAATTATTTTTAATTAAAAAAGATTAAAATAATTTGGTTCTTTAAATATAAAAAATTATCTTTGCATCCGCTTAGGAAACGAAGGATATGTTTAATGTTTTGCAAGAGAAAAAATATTTAAAAATAAATCAAAGTTTTCTTGTATTATTAAATATAAAAAATTACCTTTGCATCCGCTTACGAAAAGATAGTAAGTGATACATTAAAAAAGAGCTTCAAAAGAGAAGTTTTAAAATATTGAAATTAGAATAATTATCGAAAGATAAGTTGGTATTCTAAGATCGAAAAAGTTCATTGACACACAAGATAAGAAAGGTAAAAAAACCTAACGATTAAAATTAATAATAATAATGATTGAGTAGATCAATCTTTATGGAAATAATTAGATAATATATATGTTTTCTTTATTGGAAATGTATTG
>CAMZLN010000224.1 GCA_947311465.1 uncultured Saprospiraceae bacterium | reverse complement strand
GGAATATCTGTGAAGACCGCATCAAGCATCATTTTTTTAATCGAACTCTGAAAAATAGGATTAAACTCTGAAAAATGACCTAACTTGATATAATACTGTCTCAGAACCATTTTTTTAACTCCCAAACTCATATTTCAAACTTTTTTTTCTATTTTGTGCAAACGTTTGCATTTAAATGAATAAATTTATAATAGAAGATGGCGAAATATACACGATTAGAAGTAGCTCAAGTAATGAAATCAACGGGATTGGTGCCCTTGTTTTTTAATGAAAATGTCGAATTGGGAAAAAAAGTACTCAAAGCATGTTATGATGGCGGAGCACGTTTGCTTGAATTTACAAGTAGGGGAGACTTTGCTTTTGAGATATTCGGTGCCCTAAATAGGTATGCATTGAAAGAATTGCCAGGAATGATATTGGGGGTGGGCTCAATAACTGATGCTGCTGCCGCATCTTTATATATGCAGTTGGGGGCAAATTTTATCGTAACTCCAGTTTTGAGAGAAGATATTGCTTTGGTTTGTAATAGAAGAAAAGTATTATGGTCTCCGGGTTGTGGAACATTATCAGAAATTTCTAGAGCAGAAGAATTGGGTTGTGAAATTGTGAAATTATTCCCAGGCGGAATATACGGACCAGATTTTGTCAAAGCGATAAAAGGTCCTTGTCCGTGGACGAGCATCATGCCTACGGGAGGCGTCTCTCCCACAGAAAAAAATCTGAAATCTTGGTTTGATGCAGGGGTTACATGTGTAGGCATGGGATCAAAATTAATTTCTAAAGAAGTTTTAGCCAACGGTGATTTTAAATCTTTAGAAAATAATGTACGAAATGCTTTAAATATCATTTCAAAATTAAAATAAATATGAAATTTATAAAATCAATTCTATTTTTTGGAATTATTATTCTCTTATCTAGTTGTGTAGCAAAAAATGATGTTAAAGTCATCAAATTGGCTCACGGATTAGATGTAAAACATTCCGTGCATCAAGCGATGGTTTTTATGGGCGAAGATCTTGAAAAACGATCAGGAGGGAAGATGAAAGTGGATATTTATCCTAGTTCTCAATTGGGATCAGAACGGGAATGTCTAGAACTTTTGCAAATTGGAAGCCTCGGAATGACCAAAGTATCCGCTGGGGTGTTGGAGAATTTTGCACCTAAAATGAAAATATTCGGTTTACCCTTTTTGTTTAAAAATAAGCAACATGTGTTCAATGTCTTGGATGGTCCAATTGGGAAAATGTTATTGGATGATGGGGTACAATATTGGTTGAAAGGTATGGGGTATTATGATGCAGGAAGTCGAAGTTTTTATACCAAAGAAAAACCCATTAATAAACCAGAAGATCTCGCAGGTTTAAAAATACGAGTTATGGAGAGTATAAGTGCTATGGAAATGGTGCGTAGTCTTGGGGGATCTCCAACACCAATTTCTTGGGGCGAATTATATACTTCTCTTCAACAAGGAGTTGTAGATGGAGCCGAAAATAATCCTCCTTCATTTTATTTCTCAGGGCATTATGAAGTATGTAAACATTATTCTTTAGATGAGCATTCTGTACTTCCAGATGTATTGGTTATGGGAACGCATTTATGGGATAGATTATCGAAACAAGAACAGCAATGGTTGACAGAGTCTGTTAAAGTTTCTATTGATTATCAACGAAAATTGTGGGCAGAATCCGAGACAGAGTGCCTTAAAAAGGTGCAAGAAGCAGGGGTGAAAATTTATCGCCCTGACAAAACCCTATTCTCTGCGAAAGTTGGGAAAATGTATGACCAATACAAGGATAATAAGGCAATGTATCAATTGATTCAAGATATTAAAGCAACGAATTAATATGTGTACAACTACTAAATAAAATCAAACAAAATGAAATTCAGAGAAAAACTAGACAAATTATTAGGAAGAATCCTTATCGTAATTATGTCACTTATGGTTGTCAATGTCCTTTGGCAGGTATTTACAAGATTCGTGGTTGGAACGCCAAGTTCTTTTACCGATGAATTGGCAAGATATTTAATGATATGGGTTGGCGTTCTAGGCGCAGCCTATGTTGCGGGGAAAAATCAACACGTGTCTATTGACGTATTTGCTAATAAATTATCAATGAATAAGCAAAAAAAACTTTCTAATTTTGTAGGAATCATTATCATTTTATTTGCAATAACTGCCTTGGTAATTGGTGGAATTCGATTGGTATATATTTCCCATATTTTGGGGCAACATTCATCTGCCTTGCAAATTCCATTAGCCTATGTTTATATGGTCATACCCATAAGTGGAATATTGGTTATTTATTACAAAATTTCAGACATTTTAAATCGAGCGGCATGATTGAATATACACCTATATTAGTTTTAGTACTTAGCTTTTTATTTTTATTATCCATTGGAACACCTGTTGCTTGGAGTATTGCGATTTCATCTATGTTGACCATGACCGTCAGTATTCCGATGCTACCCGCTTTTACTACGGTTGCACAAAGAATAGGCGTAGGATTGGATAGTTTTTCATTGTTAGCAATTCCGTTTTTTGTTTTATCAGGCGAACTCATGAATCGGGGAGGGATAGCTAGGAGACTCATTGCCTTTGCCAAGACCTTAGTGGGCTCGCTCCCTGGGGGCTTAGCATTGATCAATGTTATTGGTGCAATGTTGATGGGTGCAATTGCGGGTTCTGCCTTGGCATCCGCTTCCGCAATGGGAAGTATACTAGGACCAGAAATGGAAAAAGAAGGGTATGACCGAGAATTCGGCGCCGCAGTAAATATCACATCTTCAACTACGGGCTTATTGATTCCCCCGAGCAATGTATTGATTGTTTATTCCTTAGCAAGTGGTGGTGCATCAATTGCTGCTTTGTTTCTTGCGGGATATATTCCAGGAATTTTAACAGGATTATTATTGATGATTGTTGCTTCCATTTGGGCTAAAAAGAAAGGATATAAAGTTGGGAAAAAGAGCAGTATAAAAGATGTATTTTCTACTTTTTTATCAGCAATACCTAGTTTGTTTTTATTGGTAATCGTCATTGGTGGAATTGTAACTGGAATTTTTACCGCCACGGAAGCCTCCGCAATTGCCGTTTTATACACATTGATTTTGGGCTTCGTTTATCGGGAAATTGATTTTGATAATTTGCCTAAAGTTATTTTAGATTCTGTGTCCACTACGGCTGTCGTTTTATTATTGATAGGCGCATCTATGAGTATGTCGTGGGTGATGTCTTTTGAAAATATCCCACAAAGTATCAGTGCAACACTATTAGGAATTAGTGATAATAAAATCATTATTTTACTGATTATCAATTTGATTTTGTTGTTTGTAGGTATTTTCATGGATTTGACACCAGCAGTCTTGATTTTTACACCCATATTTTTGCCAGTGGTGACAAAATTGGGCATGGATCCCGTTCAGTTTGGAATTATCATGATTTTGAATTTGAGTATTGGATTGTGTACTCCCCCTGTTGGCTCGGTGCTATTTGTAGGGGTCGGGATAGCAAAAACGAGTATTGAAAAAGTGATAAAACCATTGATGCCGTTGTTTTTGGCGATGATTATTGCTTTGTTTTTGATTACTTATATTCCTGCTTTGAGTTTGTGGTTGCCTGGGTTGTTTGGATTGTAGTCAGTAAGTAGTGTCTGGACGGAAACTCATCAAAATTAAAAATGTTTCTTTTTGCAATATTTTCATTTTTCTCAACATATTGATACTAAGGCATCAATATATTTCTAAAAAGTAAAAATCTTATCAAAAATAATTCATTTTGTAAAAATTGTG
>CAMZLN010000223.1 GCA_947311465.1 uncultured Saprospiraceae bacterium | reverse complement strand
GAATTCACAGGATTTGAGAATTTACAGAATTTAGATTATGATAAAGAAGTGGATTTTTATACGGAACAAGTCGCTTATGCAATTCTGAAAATTGGGTAACCTACCAGTAGTCAGGCAGGTTCTGAGAATTCTGATTCAGACAAAGAACAAGCCGCTTAATGAAAAATCAAGATTATTGAGTATAGAACAAGCCGCTTTAGCAATCCTGAAAATCAGGTAATTCTGCAAATTCTGATTCAGACAAGAAATCCTTCGTTAATGTAAGTTTGAGTATAAGGCGAATAAAAAAAAGATGATTATCCTGAAAGACAATCATCCTTTTACTTGTAATACTTCAATTTTAAAATACCGAATACTAAGTATCCAAATCATCCAATTCTGCATCATCAAACAAATCATCCATATTTTTCTTAGCAGCTTCACTATCAAATTTCGTGTTTGAAGTTTTTTCAACATCTACAATAGCTTCATCATCCATATTAAAACTCTGGTGATCGCCATCCGCATATCTTTCCGCCTTTGCGAAAAAGTCATCTTGTCCATCTAATAAACTTCCTTTGTGTTCATCATATCCAATTTTACCACTCAATTCAGTAGGAGGATTGATTTTTTCTCCAATTTTCTTTGCCGTTTCTGTAAGACTTTCCATGGTTTCTTCTCCTGTCGCTACCTTATTCGCTCTATCTACCAAATCATTGGCTTTATCTTTTAAATCACTGCCTAAATCTTTAGCTTTTTCAAAAATATCTTCTCCAACATTTAAAACCTTTTCCCCAACATTAGTAGCAACATCTTTTGCGCCATCAAGTAAGTCTCCGCCTTTATCCAATACTTTTTCTCCTACACCTTCTACAAAGCCTTCTACTTTTGTACCGACATCAGCAGTGACATCCAATACTTTACTACCTACATTAGTTGCAACATCTTTCGCTCCATCTAGAATATCGCCCCCTTTATCCAATACTTTACCACCAACATTCTCAGCGATATTTTTTGCTCCGCCAAGTACATCGCTTCCTGCTAGAACCGTTTTTCCAGCAACATTTTTTGTACCATCCACTAAATCTCCACCGACGTTCTTTGCACCATCCACAAGATTGGAACCCGCTTCTACTGTTTTATCCGCAACGTTTTTCACTGTACTACCAAGTCCACTGGCAACATTTTTAGCCCCATCTACCAAGTCTCCTCCAACATCTACAGCTTTATCTGCTAAATCACCAACTACATCAGTTGCTTTTTCAGTTACATTTTTCACTTTATCCCCTAGCCCTTCTGTTAAGTCTCCTGCTTTATCCATTAAATCGCCACCCAAATCTTTGGCTTTGTCAAACATATCACCTCCTACTTCCATTGCCGAGTCGGCAGCAGTCTTGAGTTTATCCCCTAGTCCTTCTGTTAAGTCCCCTGCCTTATCCATCAAATCTCCCCCAACATCTTTAGCCTTGTCTACAACATTTTCAAGCACATCTCCAGATTTGTCTAGAATATTTTCCCCAACATCTTTCCCTGCTTCAAGAGCTTTATCTGCGGCTGATTTTGTTACTGATTTCGTAACAAATAATAATTTTTTAATACTACTGAAAAATCCCATATTTTAAATTTTGTGGTTTGTTTAATCATATAAAAATGTAATCATATTAAAGGTAGTAAATTATGTTTTATTTTCCAAAAAGTGATGGTATTTTTAAGGGTATTGATTTGTATTGATTTATAAATAGTTAATCTAGCAAGAGGTTGAAACGATAGCAATTTCTCTGATAATTAATAATGTTTAATAAAATTGCAATCTAATTTGCCTTATTGATAAATTTTATTACATTTGGCTCTATTTAATTTATTGAAAAATTACACTCTTTGATAAATCCAGTAGAAAAGAACCTACAATATGTTGGGGAGAATTATCATTTCCTTGACATCGGAATTTATCAAGGAGTCAAAAACAAAACGACATGGCATTATTGGTTATCATTATTTTTGTGGTGGGATATCTGGCAATAGTCTTTGAACATCCTTTGCGTCTTGATAAAACGGTTCCAGCTCTACTTCTTGGGGTTTTGACTTGGACTTTCCTATCACTCGGTTTTAATTCGGGGGGACTTGAAATTATTGATGCACACGACCATATTTTTAATTTATCACATGGTGTAGAAGAAGCGCATCATGGTTTTGTAAATGCACTTTTACATCATCTTGGAAAAACAGCTGAAATTTTGGTTTTCTTGATTGGGGCTATGACAATTGTAGAAATAATTGACTTGCATCGTGGATTTGAAGTGCTAAAGGGGTGGATAAAAACTAAGAAAAAAAGTAAATTACTTTGGATAATTGGTATTATTGCTTTCATTTTATCTGCTATTATCGACAATTTAACTGCTACTATTGTATTAGTTACATTACTGAGAAAAATAATCAAAAATAAGGATCATAGAATTTGGTATGCCGCAATGGTGGTAATTGCAGCTAATGCAGGGGGAGCTTGGTCGCCAATTGGAGATGTAACGACTACAATGCTTTGGATTGGTGGTAAAACATCAGCTTTTGGATTGGTTAGCGAATTAGTTTTGCCATCTGTTGTTTGTTTTATTGTTCCATTTTTTATTGCATCTCGTATGGATGTTTTTAAAGGAGATATTGTTGTAGATGCAACAGAAGATGAAGAAGTAGAAAAATTATTGAGCAGCAAAACGATGTTATTTTTAGGATTAGGTGCAATTGTATTTGTTCCTATTTTTAAAACAGTAACACATTTGCCACCCTATATGGGGATGATGTTAGGATTAGGGGTGGTTTGGATGGTTTCAGAATATATTCATCCTGAAGAAGATTTTTCAGAAGAGAGAAAGCATTTATATTCACCGCACACCGCATTGAGTCGTATCGAAATGTCCAGTATTCTATTCTTTTTAGGAATTTTATTGGGTGTTGGTGCTTTAGAAACGTTGGTTACTCATGGTGTAGGTACTCTCAGATATTTGGCGGAGTCTTTACAAGCAGTTGTGCCCAATCAAAATATAGTGATTATTCTTCTGGGCTATGTTTCTGCAATTATTGACAATGTACCATTAGTTGCAGCCACAATGGGTATGTATGAACATCCTTTGGACGATGCATTATGGCATTTTATTGCTTATTCTGCGGGAACAGGAGGAAGTATGATTATTATCGGATCAGCAGCGGGTGTAGCTGCAATGGGGATGGAAAAAATTAATTTTATTTGGTATTTAAAGAAGGTCTCATGGCTGGCTATGGTTGGGTTTTTAGTGGGTGCAGCCGTCTTTCTTTTGATGCATTAAAATACAGAACAAATTTATTATATAACTTCAAAATAATTAAGATGAAAATTAAATTATTAGCTTTTTCTTTTATGTTTTCAATGTTACTCTTCACTTGTAGCAGCGATAAAAAAACGAACGCTAAATCGACAACAACTTCTACTGCAAAACAATCTACGGATTGTAGTTATTCTGCTCAAAAAGAAGGAATCAAAGTGAATTGGACTGCTTTTAAAACAACAAAAAAGGTTGGAGTAAACGGCTCATTCAATAATGTAGATACAGAAACAAAACCTGTTGCAAATTCTATCACTCATTTGATAACAGGATCTACTTTTAAAATTAATACTTCAAGTGTAAATTCTAAAAATGAAGATCGAGATAAAAAATTAGTCTCTTTTTTCTTTGGAAAATTTGCTAATATGAGTATTACAGGGCTTTTTAAAAATGCTACAGGTAATAATACATCTGGCAAGGGTACCGTAAATGTTACTATGAATGGTATAGCAAAAGATATTCCTTATACTTATATCGCTACTGAGAATGAAGTGAAAATTAATACAAATATAGATACGGACCTTTGGAATGGACAATCTGCAATCGCTTCGATTAATAAGGCGTGTGAAAAATTGCATACAGGGGAGGATGGTGTTTCAAAAACATGGAAAGATGTTGATGTAAATGTTGTAATTCCTTTTAAGAAGAATTGTAAATAATACGATATAAGTAGGCAGACACATATTTTTCCATATATCTTTTTTATATATTTCGCCCAACTCTTC
>CAMZLN010000222.1 GCA_947311465.1 uncultured Saprospiraceae bacterium | reverse complement strand
TGAATTCTCAAATCTTGTGAATTCTGATTCAGACATTTTCTCTTTGTCTGAATCAGAATTCTCAGAACCTGCCTGACTACTGGCAGGTTACCCAATTTTCAGAATTGCATAAGCGACTTGTTCTGTATAAAAAATCTACTTCTTTATCATAATCTAAATTCTGTGAATTCTCAAATCCTGTGAATTCTGATTCTTACAATTTAATCTTTCATTAAGCGACTTGTTCTTTGTCTGAATCAGGATTTTCAGAATTTCTTGATTTCCAGGATTGCTAAAGCGGCTTGTTCTTCACCACAATCTAAATCCTGTAAATCCTACAATCCTGTGAATCTTGATTCTGACACTTTCTTACTCCACTTTCTTCAATTGCGTATTGTATCGATCACAACATGGGCTATTCAAATATAGTGTATCTGAAACTAATTTGACCAACTTTATACTATCAAACAGTATTTGAATATCTAATTTTTTTTCTGGAGAAAATGAAATAGGAGGAATAAGATTCGAATCCGCAGTTGGAAGCAAACTAATTTTCCCTGAAGTTATTAAATCATTATTTTTTAAAAGTCCAAAAATTCCATTGGGCTTCATCAATAGAAAATCAAAATCTTGTTCATAACCCATTCCTGTTTTGCCACCTGACGTACCTATAACTTCCCATTTTCCATAAATCGGAATATTTTCCAATATATCGGTATCATAATAGGTGTTGGCTTGAATACTATCCCATTCTGAAACGGGTTCTGGACCTTTGTTTCCACAACCAAATCCAATAAATATCAAAACAATTAACAAAAAGGTATTTTTCATAACGATGATTTTTAAAAGTCCACTTCCTACTTATATAGACGCACTATGTTGTAAAAAGGTTTGGTTTATTATTCGAAAATTAATTCAGAAATAAAATCATCATTCTGAATACCATTTTTATAGGCTTTCAAGGATTTAGGTGATGAATCTATTCTCAAGAGTGTTTCATCAAAATTTTCATGCCAATAACTCATTGCTTTGATTTTAGAGAAGTACTTTCCCCCAATCACCACTATTTTAATCGCATTTTTTATCCAATTGGCTTTTTTATTTGGATTGCCTTTTTCAATTACACCCCATTCTAATATTGCAATAGGTTTATTATTTGAAATATCCGCAATCTCATCCCATGAATCATCCAAAACATCTTGAAAAGACCACCAACCTTCAGAAGTTTCTTGAGGACCATAAACACTCACTCCTATCCAATCAATATACTCATCTCCAGGATAATACCCCTTCATATTATTCCAGTTTTCATCAGGATCACTATATGCATCTACATGATAAAACCAAGTAATATTATCGGCTCCTTCTTGTTTGCAAATGTCAATTATCCTACGATATACATCTCTGAATTTCTCCATTCCATCATATAAATCGGGATTACCATACTCATTTTTAGTAGGCAATGAATTCCATTTTGCATTCCACGGAAACCAACTTCCATTGGCTTCTGTACCAAATTCCACCAAAAGATGGGCTCCATAGGCTTTGGCATCCTTTGCCCATTGCTTTAAATCTTCATCATAATATCCAAGTAAAAAATTGTCCATGGTGTATTTGGGACACCGTGCATATTCATCAAAATTTTGACGTGCCATCATTCTCACAAAAGGGATTCTACCATGATTTTTTATGGTATTTACTTCATCTATTGGAAAATGGATTCCTTCTTTTTCATCAGTCCAATTATTGGAAAAATAAGCCCAAGCCAATGGTTTTTCAACCAAATTTTCAAAATCTGTCAGTCGATCTTCTGTGACGATATCCTCTGTTCCACCGAAATCAGGAAACGCAGCCAAATATATTTTGTTATTGGGTGGAATGGCTAGTTTCTTTCCTTGTGATACTTCTTTCGGAACGGGCAACTCTTGGCATCCGCTACATAAAACTGCAATTGCAAATAATAGAATCGATATATATCTCATTGTATGCTTTTTTTTAAAACGAATTGGGGGTGGAAATCCCTAATTGATTTGTGCTTTTTCTTAATTAAATCGGTTTCCTGACGTGACAGGCAGGTTGCTCAATTTTCAAAATTTGCTAGAATGACTTGTTCTGTATAAAAAATCTACGTCTTTATCATAATCTAAATTCTGTGAATTCTCAAATCTTGTGAATTCTGATTCAGACATTTTCTCTTTGTCTGAATCAGAATTCTCAGAACCTGCCTGACTACTGGCAGGTTACCCAATTTTCAGAATTGCATAAGCGACTTGTTCCGTATAAAAATCCACTTCTTTATCATAATCTAAATTCTGTAAATTCTCAAATCCTGTGAATTCTGATTCGCACAATTTAATCATATTTAGGATTAAATAGCAATTTATATTCCAAACTCTTACTACCGAAATTAATCAATAATCCCTTTGGGAAATCATATGCTACGGTATAGTTTTTCGCTTGAGCTAAATGCACATCTTCCAATTTTACTAATGCTTTCAGTTCTACTACAACTTTATTGGCTATTACAAAATCAGCTCTCCTTGTTCCTACCTCAATTTCTTCATAATAAATGGTATGCTCGAGTTCTCGAACAGAATCTATAGCAGCTCTATCTAATTCTATTGACAAACAACGTTGATAAATAACTTCTTGAAATCCTGGTCCCAAGTTATTATGCACCTTCATTGCACATCCAATTATGTCATAAGTTAATTGATCTTTCTTCATTTTTGTTCATTTTAATGGTTAATTTTCTTTGTCTGAATTATTACAAGCGACTTGTTCTTTGTCTGAATCAGAATTCTCAGAACCTGCCTGACTACT
>CAMZLN010000221.1 GCA_947311465.1 uncultured Saprospiraceae bacterium | reverse complement strand
CGCTTCCTCATCCCCTTCCTCTTCTTTCTCCTCCTCCCTTCCTCTTCTTTCTCCTCCCCTTCCTTCTCGTCCTTCCCTTTCTTCTATTCCCCACCTCTTCCCCACTACCTCTTCCTTCTCCTTCCCTCCTCCTTTAACCTTTCTTCCCCCTCCTTCTCTAACCTCTCGTCCCCTCCTCTTCCGTCTCTTCCCCACTATCGCCCACTCCTCTTCCTTCTCGTCTAGCTTGAGGAGTAGCGTTTCCTTGCCTATTGTATCTTCACCCCCTTCACTCCCGCGCCCTCCTTCCCCGAAGTTCCATTCCAGTGGCCCTTGGAATGGCTGGAATGAGGGAGGTGAACCTCCAAATCCGTGTTGACTTGGCTTTGACTCCATAGTTTCATATTGCTTTTCTGCACATACAATTGGAGCATTCTGAGCTATAGCTTTTTTCTCAAATACATGATAAATAGCATCTTGATATTCTCCAATGACAACAGGAACATTTTCTTTGATGATTCCTGCTTTCTCTGTTGCAATGCTTTCTAGGGTATCTCCCAAAAACTGTTGGTGATCAAAACTGATGTTGGTAATCACACTCAAAATGGGTTGAATGATGTTCGTTGAATCTAATCGACCACCTAGTCCTGTTTCAATAATAGCAACATCTACTTCTTGTTCTTTGAAATATTGAAATGCCATTGCTACAGTAATTTCAAAGAAAGAAGGCCGTATTTTTTCAAATAATTCTTTGTTTTGTTCTACAAATTCTACGACAAATAATTTGGTTGCTAAAGCTCCATTCACTTTAATTCTTTCTCTAAAATCAAAATAATGCGGTGATGTATATAGTCCAACTTTATACCCTGATTGCTGTAAAATAGCACTTAGTAAATGTGCTGTAGTACCTTTCCCATTGGTGCCTGCGATGTGGATTGTTGGATATGTGTTTTGTGGTTTGCACAGCGCATCTGTCAAATTGATTATATTGGTCAAATCTTTTTTAAATGCTGCTTGTCCTACTCTTTGGAACATTGGGAGTTGGGTGTAGAGATAATCTAAGGTCTTTTCGTATGTTTTATTTGTCATGCGTCAAAGATATAGCTTTGCTAAATATTATACGAATTTGACAATAAAATTGTATCACCTACCAGGCTTACTCCAATTTATTGGAGTTCAACACAGTAAAGATAGCTTTATGTTTTTATTAGAGATTAGGCTCTTTTGCAATTTTCAAATAAATTTGAAAGGCCCATACTGACAACCAAATATCATAATAAATCAAAAAGGCTATCTACTCCTGGTGTCCGAGCAACATTGAAGCCTTCTGCGTAGGTCACGCCAATAGGTCTTCCAAATGTGCGCCCTTTTGCTTTGATGAATTCAAGGAAATCCTGTCCTGAAATTGGAGAACTTAATTCGGACGTATTATTTGCATCAAAAAACTGAGATTTGAAGCTCAGAATACATTGCATCTTTGTCTCTATAAAATCTGAAATATCAATTACAAAATCAGGATCCAATTGGGCATCTTGGATGTAATGATACACTGATTTTGGTCTCCACCTATCTTGTAAATCTCCATTTTCATCAAAAGTGGGCACTTTGACAAGTCCAGATAAAAAACAGGAATCATGAACTAGCTTTGCAGCTCGTCCATGATCAGGATGTCTATCGTCAAGTGCATTTGCCAAAATAATTTCTGGCTGACATGCACGAATTATTTGTATTATTTTAAGTTGATTTTCTTTTGTATTTTTAAAAAAACCGTCTGCCATATCAAGATTGATCCTAAAACTTGCACCCATTATTTTTGCGGAATTATTGGCTTCAATGGTTCTGATTTCGGCACTTCCACGGGTTCCCAATTCTCCACGTGTCAAATCCAAAAGCCCAACTGTTTTGCCTTGGGCTATATGTTTTAATATAGTCCCACTGCAAGACAACTCCACATCGTCTGGATGAACTCCTATTGCAAGAATATCAACTTTTTTCATATTTTTTTGTGTTTCTAACGATGAGAAGATTAGGCATTTTCAACTTCATTGTAAATTTGATGAGTTGAGATTCCAAATTCAATTTATTTTCAAAAATATATAAATTTATCCAAAGTTAAGGGACTGTGCAAAATCTTCTAAAATTTTATCTAATTCCCAATTCCTAATTCCTAATTCTAAAACCGTATCAAAGCACTACCCCAAGTAAATCCGCTACCAAAAGCGGCTAAACACACCAAATCACCATCCTTTATTTTTCCATTTTCCCATGCTTCTGTCAATGCAATTGGAATGGATGCTGCGGTCGTATTTCCATATTTCTGGATATTATTCCAAATCTGATCATCTCTAAGTCCCATTCTTTTCTGAACAAAGGCAGAAATTCTTAGATTTGCTTGATGAGGAACTAATAAATCTATATCTGAGGGGTTTAAACCTTGATCATTCAGAGCTTCCATGATAACTTCTGGGAATTTTTGAACTGCCATTTTGAATACATAAGTACCTTCCATGTGTGGTGTCAATCCTTCATCCAACATTTTCTGGGTTACAAAAATATCACTTGGTGTATCTTTATCAGGGAAACCGTAATCTTTATCATCGTGATATCCACCATGACTACCTGGACTAATAAAGGCTAATTTTTCAGCATAAGTTCCATCAGCATGTAACTTTGTTGTCAAAATCCCTTTTGACATATCTTCGGTAGGTTGTACGATTGCTGCGCCTGCGCCATCACCAAAAATTACGGTAATTCCACGCCCCTCAGTACTAAAATCCATTCCCATAGAATGCATTTCTGAACCAATAACCAATACATTTTTATACATGCCTGTTTTGACATACTGATCTGCGACTGATAAGGCGTACATAAACCCTGAGCATTGGTTTCTCACATCTAGCGCACCAACTTCTTGGCTTGTTATCCCCAATTCTCTTTGCACTAAAACACCACAACCAGGGAAATAATAATCTGGACTTAATGTTGCAAATACAATAAAATCTACATCTTCTTTTGCAATTCCTGCTCTTTCAATTGCAATTTCGGCAGCACGTGCCCCCATAGTGGTAGTCGTTTCTTCATGCTTTTTCGCATATCGTCTTTCTTCTATTCCTGTTCTTTCTCGAATCCATTCATCTGATGTATCCATGTATTTTTTAAGATCATTGTTTGTAACCACTTGTTCTGGAACATAGTATCCCAACCCTGCTATCTTTGAATTGTACATATTTTCTGTTTTTAGTTAGGTACGCAAAGTATGAAATATTTATGGTACCGTCAAAAATTATTAAATGATTTATTACAAAGATGATGCATTATTGAATAATTTCTTTCTTAATATTTACTTGTAATGGATATTTATTTCTCTAATAACAGGAAAAATAAGTGGAGAAGATGAGTCGATTGTCTTAATGACAATCTTGTGGAGAAGATGAGTACTAAAAGAATACAAGATTAACAGATCGCATCTACGATGCTAATCATTCTTTTTTTTGCACTGTTGGTGCTAGATTACAGGTGATAATCCAACTTGTTTTATATGCTAACATGGATAAATCAAATCATCAGAACCATAATGCCGCATCTACGAAGCTTTTGTCTCTTTTATTTTTATTACCATAATTTCGCATCTCTGATGCTATACCTAAATTAAAATAGTTTAATAGTAGACTAACAGTAGTTTAGGACAATGTATAGATGGTAAGCTGTCTATTTTTAAAATAAAATCCTTTCTAAAAAGGTACACAACTTCTTAGAAACTCAACTTCTCCCCTAAGAATTGCCAAGCAATTCTGACTCAACAGCACCGCGCTCAACTACTTCATTTCATCTTTCAATTCATTCAATTTCATCATACACTCAATCGGCGTCATACTATTCAAATCCAAGGAAGAAAGCATTTCTTTTATACGATCCATTTCAGGATTATTGACTTCAAAAATACTTAATTGCATAGGTTGAGCAGGCATAGCAGATAGTTTTTTACTCATATTCTTTCCATCAGATTTGATATCTGCATCAATAGTTTTTTGTGACAATTGAGATAAAATATGCTTAGCTCTATCCACAATCGCCTTGGGCATACCTGCCATTTGGGCAACATAGATACCGAAACTGTGATTACTTCCGCCTTTGATTAGTTTCCTAAGGAAAATCACTTTATCCCCAATTTCTTTGGTAGAAATACTAGCATTTTGGATACGATCAAATTTATTTGCCAACTCATTCAATTCATGATAATGTGTAGCAAACAAGGTTTTTGGACGAGCCTTTCCATTGGAATGAAGATATTCTGCAATAGCCCAAGCAATCGAAATTCCATCATAAGTACTCGTTCCACGACCAATCTCATCTAATAAAATCAAACTACGATCTGAAATATTATTCATAATACTTGCCGTCTCATTCATTTCCACCATAAAAGTAGATTCACCCGAAGAAATATTGTCTGATGCTCCTACCCTAGTAAATACTTTATCTATGATTCCCAATTCCGCACTTTTAGCAGGAACAAAACTACCCATTTGAGCCATTAAACATATCAAAGCCGTTTGTCTCAATAAAGCCGATTTACCAGACATGTTGGGTCCCGTAATCATCATGATTTGGGTTTGTTCTGTGTCCATAAACACATCATTGGGAATATACGTTTCTCCAATTGGAAGATTTTTTTCAATCACAGGATGGCGACCATCTTTTATATCAATACCCAAATCATCCGTCAAAACAGGTTTGCAATAGTTATTTCTTTCTGCCAATAAAGCAAAAGACAGCAAACAATCAATTTTAGCAATCAAACTCGCATTATGTTGAATTGGTTTGATGAATTCATCCATATCATGAACGAGTTCTTCAAAATATTTTACTTCTAATTCTAATATTTTATCCTGAGCGGTAAGGATTTTGGTTTCTAGTACTTTGAGCTCTTCAGTGATATACCTTTCAGCGTTGGTAAGGGTTTGTTTTCTCACCCAATTTTCAGGAATAAGTCCTTTTCCTTTGTAACGATTACTCACTTCCAAATAATATCCAAAGACATTATTAAAACCAATTTTCAATCTATCGATTCCTGTTTTTTCAGCTTCACTACGGACGATTTCATCTAAAATCTCTTTACTATTATTGACAATTCTTCGTAAGTCATCCAATTCTTCTGAAGCTCCATCGGCAATCACGCCCCCCTTGTGGAGGTTGACAGGAGGATCATCCACCAAACGAGCTTGAATGATTTCAATCAAAGCAACACATGGATTAATAGCATCTGCCATCAAACTGAAATGTTCACTTTTAGAATTGGTCAATATACTTTTCAAATTAATCAAAACCTTTAAAGTATTTTTCAATTGCACAATTTCTCTAGGATTGATTTTCCCCATTGGCACCTTTGAAATGATTCTTTCCAAATCTGAAATTTGACTTATCGTCTCACTAATTTCATCTTTAAATCCTACATCATTTAGATAATAATCCACCATTTCCAAACGAGCATCAATTGCTTTTTTAGAAACCAAAGGCAAAACAACCCATTTTTTGAGCAATCTTCCTCCCATAGGTGTTGTAGTTTGATCCAAAACATCAATCAAAGGAATACCAGATGGATTATTGGAATAAATCAACTCCAAATTTCTAATAGTAAACTGATCCAGCCAAATATATTTTTCCGCATAAAGCCTATGAATTGCATTGATATGTGCAATATTATTATTTTCTGTTGTAGCGAGATAATGAAGGATTGTTCCTGCTGCAATATGTGCCAAATTCAAATCATCGATACCAAATCCCTTCAAACTTGCTACTCCAAAATGATTCAACAATTTCTCTTTGGTATAATCTTCTGTAAAAATCCATTCATCTAACGGATAGGTATAAAACTTATCACCAATAGCACTTTCGTATTCACTAGAATTCCTTTTGGAATAGAGAATTTCTGAAGGATTGAAGCCTTGAACTAATTTTGCGATATAACTGCTACTTCCTTCTGAAACAAAAAATTCACCTGTAGAAATATCCAAAAAAGCAACGCCCACTTGATCCTTCTTTCCAAAATGCAAGGCCGTTAAAAAATTATTGGTTTTATGATTGAGTAAGCGATCATCCATTGCTACACCTGGAGTGACAATTTCTGTCACGCCCCTTTTTACAATCTTTTTTTGCGGACTCGGTTTCTCTAATTGCTCACAAATAGCCACACGATATCCTGCTCTGACCAACCTAGGCAAGTACAAATCCAAGGAATGATAAGGGAAACCAGCCAAAGGAACTTGTGCCCCCCCATTGTTTCGATTGGTTAAAATTATGCCTAAAACTTGAGCTGTAGTTACGGCATCATCTCCAAAGGTTTCGTAGAAATCCCCTACACGGAACAATAAAATAGCATCAGGATATTTAGTCTTCACATCACCGTATTGTTGCATTAACGGCGTGATTTTTTTTGATTTTGTCTTCGTCTTTCCCACAGAGTCGTATGTTTTTTTTATCAAAGATAGTTTTTTATTAGAAATAGAATTATATTTGCGTCGAAAAAAAATTTGCAAACCAATGTTGTCAAATAATATAGACAACTTACTCGTAATAAAAAAATATTTATGCGTCACTTTTATAAAAATTTATCAGCAAAAGAAAAGCAAGATTTAATTGACTCCATTGCTTACATTACTGTATTTATTGCTCAAGCGGATGAAGTAATTAATTCCGATGAACTTGAATCTGCGAAAAAACTTTCTGTGATACGATCTTATTCAGTTCCAAGAGAGTTAAGAGAATTTTACAATGAAGTTGGAGAAAATTTCGAGAGTAAATTGGAGCAAGTTTTAGCTGAATTGCCAAAGGATGCTCAAGCAAGTTTTGATTTTCTTTCTAATAAATTAGCTTCTTATAATGCTATTTTGAAAAAAACAGATTTTGTTTTTGCAAAAGCATTAGTAAAAAGCTGGAGAAGTTTTGCGAAGCATGTTGCAAAAACATCTGGTGGCATTTTTGGATTCCTTTCTATTGGAAAAAAAGAAGCTGAAATAATAGATTTACCAATGATTGATGAAATAGGTTAGAATAATAATACTGTCAAATTAAAAGAGCATAATCCAGTTAAATTTTAGGGTTATGCTCTTTTTTTTGTTAATAAAAATTTAAACATTCTAAGAAATTAGCAGTTTTACAATAAAAGAATGATTTTTGCTTTATAATTAAGTATTCTACTATAAATAAAGCGTAACAATAAAAAAATACATATGAAACAATACTTTATTCTAACTTTCCTTTTTCTAAGTTCATTATCTGTATTTAGTCAAAAAGGGCATGAAATTAAAGTAAAGGTTGACAATTTCTCTGCCGATTCCATTTATCTCGCTTTTTATCTTGGCGACAAGCAATACTTAACAGATACGACTTTTAGAGCCAAAGATGGGACTTTCACTTTTAAAGGTGACGAAAAATTTGATTGTGGCAACTATTTAGTGGTGCTGCCTCCCAATAATGCCTTTTTCCAAGTTTTTCTAAATAATGATCAAACGATGTCGTTTGAAACAGACTCACTTGACTTGGTTGAAAAAATGAAAGTAAAAGGCTCAAAACAAAACGAAGCCTTTTTCAAGTATTTAAAGTTTATTGGTTCAAAAAGACCGATGGCAGAAAAATTACATAAAGAAAAAGAAGGTTTAGAAGAAGATTCTAAAAAATACAAAGAAATTGATGCTAAACTAGATAAACTAGATGACGAAGTGGCTGATTATCAAGCAAAATTGGTTAAAGACTTTGAGGGTACCGTATTAGGCTTGACGATAAAATCAGGAATGGATATAACACCACCAGATACAGACGACAAACAAAAAATATTTGATTTCTACAAGAATCATTGGTTTGACAATTATGATGTAAATAGTGCTTGTATCCTTCGTACACCAGGATTTAATGCAAGAGTTGACTATTATTTGGATAAGTTACTACCCCATCATCCAGACTCAATAAGTATTGGAGTTGATAAAGTTTTGTCCTTAGTAAAAGACAATGAAGATGTTTATCAATACTACTTAGCACATCTTTTAAATAAATTTGCTGCGGCAAAAATCGTAGGCATGGATGCGGTTTACGTGCATATTGTAGATAATTATTATGCAAAAGGGAGTAGAGCAGATATTGATTCCACTCAATTAGAAAAAATAATTGACAATGCCGAAAAACTCAAGCCGTTGTTGATTGGAAAGATAGCACCGAATATTACTCTTCGTAAAATTGATATTGATGGTACAATTGCGGAATATGAAAAACAATATGCTGTTGAAAAACCGTTGGTGGATGAACAAAAAAAGATTGAAAGAAAAATAAAAACTTTAAAGCGTTCAAAATCTACCATTCCAGATGATATTGAAAAGAGATTGAAAGCCATTAAAAAGGAGTTAAAGCCTATTGAAAAGCTTAAATATAAAAGGTTCAAATTAAATGACCCTATTGCACTTCATGATATAGAAAGTCCTTATACAATACTGTTTATTTGGTCTCCGACTTGTGGTCATTGCAAGAAATCAATGCCCGACATGATAGATTTTTACAATAAATATCATGACAAAGGTGTCGCAATGTATTCTATTGGTCACATGAAATATACAGATACTTATAAAGTTGCAGAATTCCTAAAAGAGCATCCCGAAATGCAAAAATGGATCAATGTGACGGATCCTTTCTTTCGGTCTAAGTATCAAACTTTATACAATGTGCATTCTACACCACAGCTTTACATCTTGGATAAGAACAAAAAGATTCTAACTAAAAAAATCGGAGCAAAACAGCTTAGTGAAGTGATGGATCAAATTATTGAAATGGAACAAAAAAAATTAGAAGATGAGAAAAAATAAAATAAATATACTTGTTGCTTTGTTGATTATTGGATTTTGTGGTCAAGGGGTAAGGGTTCAAGGTGCAAGGTACAAAGGGGCAATGGTTCAAGGTGCAATGGTGCAAGATGTAATGGTGCAGGGTGCAAGGGTGCAAGGGGGGCCTAGGATGACATTTGACAAGGAGTTTGTTGAATTGGGGGAAGTCAAAAAGGGCGAACATAGAACCTTATTTTATGAATTGACCAATACGGGTGATGAAGATTTGGTTATTGAATTGATTTCTGCTTGTGATTGCACAACGGTTACTTATTCTAAAGATCCGATTAAGCCTGGGCAAACGATTCGATTTGATGTTGAGTTTGATAGTTCTGACAAGGATGAATCTGAGGAAATTGATATTGATATTTTCTTCACGAATATAGATCCTGAGTTTGATGCGCCTTTGATTAGGACTTTGAAGTATCATTTTGATTTGGTATTTTAGGATGTCGAGACTTCAAGACTGCAGGACTTCAGGATTTCATGACTTTAGACTTCAAGACTCAGGACTTCAAGATTTCAGGACGTCAGGATATTAAGACTTTGGGACTGGATAACTTTAAGATGATACGAAACTTTGGCTCATTTTTTAAAGAATTTCGTTGATTTACTAGGTCTAAGCAACTCAACTGTACAACCAAATTTCACCGCAGCGAAATTGTCTCAGTATCTCACTACTTTAAATATACTTACTCTGGTTCCGTTCGATCAAAATATCTTTCAATTCCTTGATTAATTTATATTCTTCTGGCAGTACTTTTTTGAAAGTCTCTTTTACCGCTACATAAGTACCATCTTCCAGTTCTGGGATACGCTGTTTGATTTGTGATTTTACAATTTTGATATCGTCTTTGATAATTGCTCGAACAGATGGGATTTCATGCCAATCTGCTTCTAATGCAATAGCATGTTGAGTTTCACCATCCGTATTTTCGAAAGGATCTAGCTGTATAAAATCACCTTCATTCAACTGATCAGCCTTTTTATACTTTAGAAGCGTTTCTGGGATACTCCAATTCGTATCATCCCTATCTTCTGGCTTAATTAAGAATACTTCCAACCCTTTCTTATTCACTCTATAAATCAACAAACGTACTTGATCAAAAACCGACTTCATAAAGATATTTTATATAAAAAAAACTAGGCTACTTAAAACCGAACTACAATAATATGAAAATATTTTAAAATATCAGCAATAAAATCACAGCTTTGTTACTTTTCTTTTCTTTTTTGATTTTAAATCTGGATTTTCCTTTGAATCAGAATCACCATCCTTGGGTAATTGTTTACGCATTTCTTCTTCCATTTGTTTAAACTCTTTTTCAATACTAGAAAAATCTATGTCTTTAAAAATTTCTTCCATCTTACCCATTATGCTTTGCATGTGTCCACCTATCGTATCAAAATCAATGTTTCCGAATTGATTTTTCATATCATCCATTCCCTTAAAATAAAAAGAATCTATTGGAAAGGATTTCATCATTTCTTCCATCTGTTTCATCATTTCTTGAAACTCAATCTTAGGTTGCTCGGGTTCTTGTGTTTGTGCATTTAAAATTGATGTAAATGCTATTACTAAGATTAAAATGTTTAGTATTTTTTTCATGTTATTTCATTTTGCCTTTAATGATACCAATTCAATTAGATAACGAATATTATTTGGACATTGTTTTATGAAAAAGTAACTAAGTATCTAGTAAGTGACATTATTCAAACTACAAAATAGGTAAAAGAATTAGTTAAAAGGTATATTTATTTTTTCACAGTTCCTAAATCATAAAAATAAGCAAGAATAAATAAAAAAGGATCCCATCATAGCTTGATAGAATCCTTTTTTATTACTTCTTAATCAACATTAACAATACCGATCAAAAGCCTGTATCAAATTTTCGGCAATCATTTCAGCTGGTCTTCCTTCAATAGAATGTCTTTCCAAGAAATGAACCAATTTCCCATCTTTAAATAGTGCGATACTAGGAGATGAAGGTGGATAAGGAATCATATATTCTCTAGCTTTATTCACCGCTTCTTTATCAACTCCAGCAAAAACAGTTACTGCTTTTGTAGGTTTCTTTTCTGAATTTTGGTAGGCCATTTTAGCACCAGGACGACAATTTGCTGCGGCACAACCACAAACAGAATTTACTACTAATAATACAGTACCTTCTGTATTTTCTATAACATCTGTTACTGCTTCGGCTGATAACAAACCTTCAAATCCGTAATCAGTTAAGTCTTTTGCTAATGGAGCAACCATTTCTGGTGGATACATATTTATTGATTTTAGTTTTTAAATTGGATAATACTTCCAAATATACATCAAACAAATAGATTTTAAAAAAGTTGTATCAAAGTTTTCTAGGTAAATCTGTAATTACCCTAACTTCCAGCCCCATTTTTCCCAATCTTTAATATAGTCTATATCTGAAAGCGTCTCAACAAAAGAGATAGATTTCCCATTCATTTTGATTTTATTAATTGTCTCTTGTCCTACATTTGGAGTACTCCATTCGATATCTTCAAATAAAAAAGGACTTGGTTTTTTCATACCTAACAAATAATATCCACCATCCAATGCTTTTCCCATCACATAATCAGATGTCTTTAATTTTGAAAAAGCATCTTCAATTATTTTTGTTGACAATTTAGCAATATCGCTTCCCACTATAATTACTTTTTCAATACCTTCGTCAAACAAAGTCTGAAAAGCATTGCTCATTCTAATTCCCAATTCATTTCCAACTTGCACATTTTTATTGAAATTTTCAGATGACCAATTATCTTTTTCAGAAATACTATTCGTATAAAAAAGGAATCTTTCACATTCTACAGATTGGGCAACATCTTTTGTATGAATCAATAATGCTTTATATATTTCCAACGCTTTATGGTCTCCAACCGCTTTTGCTAATCGAGTTTTCACCTTTCCTAATTCAGGATTTCTTATAAATATGATTAAACCATTTTTATGCATCCTTTAATAAATTTTCATACATTTTTTTAGTTTCGATTATCGTTCTCTCAGAATTGAGATACCTTTCAATGTGGTTTTTCGCACCTTTTTTCAATTGATCACAAAGTTTACGATCTGAATACAACTGTACAATAGCATCAGAAATTGCTTTTGCATTTTTAAAAGGTACCACAAGACCACTTTCATTATGATTTACCAATTCAACATTTCCAGGAATATCGGTAATAATTGGAGCAATTCCTAAAGACATAGCTTCTATCACAGATTTTGTTATAGATTCTCCTTTAATTGAAGACAAAACAAATACATCAGTAGCAGCTACAATGTTCAAAACATCTTTTCGAAATCCCAAAATATGTATTTTATCTTTAAATTTACCCGAATTGATAATTTTCATGTTTTTCATAGAGTCCATACCATTTCCAACCAATAATAAATGAATATTCGCAGTTTCTGGGAGTAAATTCATTGCTTTCAATAAATATGGAATACCTTTCATGCTGCGATTATTAGCAACATTAATCAATAAAAATGCCATTTCATCAATTCCAAGTTCCTTTTTTATATCCAAAGGGGTATATTGGGAATACCAAGATGTTTGATGTCCTTTATTGATAGTTATGGCTTTATCCTTACCAAAAATCAACTTTTTGCGTAAATAAGCTTCCACTCCCATTGAATTGCAAAAAATCTTATCCACTCTAGGGTGCAAATATTTGGTATAGTGCAAAGGATTCCAAGGACTAATATTGCCAGCATAACCACGATATAAAACAACTTTCACAGGCAGTTTTTTTGCTGCGATTATTCCATTCACAGTAGATGGACTATTAAAAAGATGTAATATTTGGATATTTTCTTTAATAAGATATTCTCTAATAAATTGAATTTCTTTCTTATCAAATTTCTTTTCGGGATGAAAATTAATAATTTTTATTCCCAATTCTCTAAACTCAGAAACCATTTCGCTATTTCCATAAGTCATAATATGAATATCGAAACCAAGTTTTGACAACCCTTTAAAGATTTCTGCTTCTGGTCGAGTAGAATGATAATCTGAATAATTACTAATTACGAGTACTTTCATTGACAAAAATTAATTTATGCTCAAAACTAACCTATTCTTTTTACAACACATAAAGACAATAAATAAATAAATTGCTTACGACATATTTTTTATTTACTTTTGCATTTTTTAAATCAAATAGATAAATAATGGCAACGAATAGAACATTTACAATGATTAAGCCAGGTGCTGTAAAAAACGGACATATTGGAGCAATTTTAGCAAAAATAAATGAAGGTGGTTTCAGAATTGTAGCTTTAAAATACACAAAATTATCTGCTGAAAAAGCAGGAGAATTTTATGCAGTACATAGTGAAAGACCTTTTTATGGAGAATTGGTAAAATTCATGTCTTCAGGACCAATTGTTGCGGCAATTTTAGAAAAAGAAAATGCTGTAGCTGATTTTAGAACTTTAATTGGTGCTACGAATCCAGCGGATGCTGCTCCAGGAACAATCAGAGCTTTATTTGCAAAAAGTATTGGAGAAAATGCTGTTCATGGATCAGATTCTGATGAGAATGCTGCTATTGAGGGAAGTTTTCATTTTGCAGGAACGGAAATGTTTTAATGTATATAAAGTGGAGAAGCTTAGGCGATTTGCCTATGCAAATCTAGGTGAGCAGGTGAAATGGATTTTATTCATAAATAGAATTTACTTTATGAATAAGGTACATGTCAGGATAGCAACTAACCTGCTCAACTAGATTGTCGTTAAGACAATCGACTCAACTGCTCAACTTTCAAAAAAACAGATACGAAGATAAATTTCATTAGACTAAAAAAGCCATGATATTTACATATCATGGCTTTCTAATATTTTAAAGAAAAAGAATATTACATTCCGTAAACATCTTCTTTCTTAAATTTCACTACTAATAAGCCATAAAAGATAGCTCTATACTTTGTACGATTACTTTTTCCCATTGCCTCACAAACTTCCTTAATTGCAGCGTCTAATGCTGGAGAATCATCAAGACCTAACTTCTTCAATAAAAAGTTTTTCTTAACTCGATCCAATTCACTTTTATCTCCACAAGATACACATTCTGCATCTTTTAAGTGGATTGATGGACCTAAACCCTTAGTAACAGCTGTTAATAACTCTGGACTAATTTTTACACCAATTTTTGATGTATTTGCAATATAGTTGTCAATTTTAATTTGTGTTTTACTCATTTGAAAGATAATTTGATTAAAATAATAGTTTTCTGTTGGCGAATTTACTATTAGTTTTTCAAATACCAAAATAATTCAATATATTTTTACGATTACTATTTTGCTATCAATACAATCTTTCCAAATTGTTTTCCACTTTCCATATATTCGAATGCGTCATTACATTCAGAAAAAGAAAAAATCTTGTCAACAATTGGTGTAATATGATTTTGATTTACAAAGTTTAACATATTTTCAAAATCATCATCAGAACCCATTGTGCTCCCCAAAATCGACAATTGCTTCCAAAAAATAAGCTGTGGGCTTAAATTTGGAACTGCGCCCCTTGTACCTCCATAAATCCCAATTCTAGCACCAAAATTTGCAATTTTCAAAAGATTTTGAAATCCATTTCCTCCTGCACTATCAATAATCACATCAAAACCACCTGCTTCTTTTTGTATTTTTTTATGCCAATCATCTTCTTTATAATTAACCCCACCTTTAGCCCCCATTTGAATTGCTTTTTCAATTTTAGCATCATCACTTGACGTCACATATACGTTCGCCCCGAGTGCCACAGCGAATTGAAAGGCAAAAAGAGCAACTCCTCCACCAATGCCTGAAATCAACACACGCTCACCTTTTTTCAACTTACAACGACTAAATAATACTCGAAAAGCAGTCAAACCAGCCAAAGGCAACGCAGCAGCAGATTTAAAATCTAAATGAGATGGCATAGGAAACAATTGTGTTTCATCTATTAATATTTGCTCAGCGAAAGTTCCATTATTTGGTAATCCTATAATTTCAAAATCCTTTCCCTGAAAAGCTGGATTTATGCCCCAATTTATTGAAGGATTAAAAATAACTGCTTGGTTTTTATAGACCCCTGCACCATCTGCACCTAAGATAATCGGATACTTTATTCCTGGATACATTCCTTTCATAATCCAAACATCTCGATGGTTTAAAGCTGCTGCTTTGATGTCTACTACTACTTTACCATCTGCTTTGTGAGATTCAAAACTTTTATATGATAATTTATTTTTTGATTCAAGAACTATTGCTTTCATAGCTAATTAATTATTGTTATGTTTTTTTTAAACCCCGTTTGAACTCAAAGTAATAACTGATACAGGAGTAAACTTTTTGCATAATTTAGTTGAGCAGGTGAGCAATCCTCAACTTCGTTGATGATTAGTTGAGTGCTACGCTGTTGAGTAAAAAAAGCTGAACTCACATTATAAAAATATACATACATTAAAATAAAGTGCGCAACTTGAGGTAATATTTAAACTTCCACCCCATGCCATTTATCGCTTTTGAGATAAAGAAAGACCATAATGGTCATTAATATCCAGTATAATATTTCGGTGGACCAAGCCCAAGTCAAACCTAAATTGGTACTTTTAATTACAAAATATACCAAAGATATATATAAAATTGCATTAAAAGTTTGAATTGCTAATCCAATATGGGTTGCACCCGTTCCAGTCAATCCATTGAAATATACTCCCCCTATCGAGAATATCAATAGAATAAACAAAACCATATATAATATTGGGCGAGTCTCCGAAATCAAAGACATATCATCTCCCCCCAATAGTGGATATAAAAAGAACTCAGGAAAAATAACGAGTGGAAGAGAAATAGCTAGTGTAAAATAAAAACTCATAGCTGCCACCTTTTTGATGATGGGCATCACGGCAGAAAATTTCCCCATACCTATATAATTGCTCACATAAGTATTGATAGAAGTTGCGAATCCCCAAACGGGAATAGATAAGGTCAGATAAACCATTCTCGCCAAATTAGTACTGGCTAAGGCACGAGGTCCCAAATTTTCGATCAGGCCAAAAAAAGCGAACCAGCTACCAAACCCCACCACAGCTTGGGCGACCACAGGAGCCGAAATTCTTTGTTGAATTTTCACCAATCCCCAATCAATTCGAGAAATTTTAAAAAGATTATATTTAATTAATTTCTTATCAAAAAGAAAATAGATTATAAACAAAACGAAAGCGATTCCTTCCGCAATTGTACTTGCCAAACCTGCACCACCAATCCCCATAGCTGGCATTCCCATTTTTCCAAAAATCAAACCTGCGTTTAAAACAATATTAATAATTGCCATTATTCCTGCATTAATCATAATAAATGTAGGGCGAGAAATACCTACATAAAGAGAAACAAACGCAAGACTGGTAAAACTAAAGAATACACCATAAGATCTGTAATCAAGATATTCCATGCATTTGTCAAAAATCACTTGAGAATCTGTAACCATTGCGAAAAAATAGTAAGCTCCAAATCTCATAAAAATAAATAAAACGAAGGCTAGAAAAAGTTCGTAGTAAAACATAGCGTAAAATGTTTTCCCAACTTCCCCATCTCTTTTCTCCCCTACTCTCCTTGCAATCATAATTTGTCC
This sequence comes from uncultured Saprospiraceae bacterium, assembly GCA_947311465.1. GTDB lineage: Bacteria > Bacteroidota > Bacteroidia > Chitinophagales > Saprospiraceae > CAMZLN01. Next base: position 5,515 of record CAMZLN010000221.1, on the reverse strand, counting down.
ACCACGAGAAAAGCCAAATCCTATTGCCGAAATCATTAAGTAAAAAACACTTACCAAGCCAATAGATGCAAAATCTATCTCACTTAAATGAAATAGAAAAGCGCTGTCAGTCAGAGCAATAGCTTGTTGAACTGCACTCCCCAACATGATTGGTAAAGCTAAAAGGAATATCTCTTTGTATGAGGTTTTAATTTGCATAGGAAAGCAAAATTACCTCAATTTATTATTTATTTTGATAAAAGTTGCAAATTATTTTGATCGCCCAAAAATATCTCGCTTTGCTTTTCCTTCTTTGGGTGGTTGGTATGATGAAGGTGGCTCATCAGAAATTTGATTAAATACCTTTACAATATGTCGCCATTTTCCATTTTCAAATTTATATCCCTCATAGCTTCCATCTGGCAAACGTTTCAATCCATTGGGTTCTGCCACTTCTATCAAGTGATCAAATAAGATAACTTCGTGTACTTCATCAAAATTTAATCGGACGCCAGCACCTGCATAATACTCAATAACTACTCTATTTTTTGTTGGTGGATGTTCATCATTTTCATCTTCACGAATAAAAACTGGAGCTCCGAAAATAGGTTTATCATTTTGAAAAGAGATAACATCTAGAATTTTTCTTTTTGTAAAAAAATCTTTTTGTTGATATCCAGCCATTAGATATTTAGTACCTTCCTCTGTTTCAAAAGAGTGAATTGCATAATATAAAGCGCCAAACCATTCTTTATTGGATAAAATTTCAAACTCAGGGGCTTCTGCCTTTTCTGGACGTGATACCAATGGGAAAAGTTGTAAATCGGGTGTATTCATCTGAATTGCCCCATAATATTTATAAGTATTGTCATCCACAAATAATTGCCAAGTAAAAATACGAAAGCTACTATCTGCTGGATATTGAATAGAAATTGACTTCAATTGTTCAAATGGATATTGAAAGGAGTTTTTATATTTCAAACTCTTTACAAGCATAGGAATAAATTGATGACAAGCCAAAAACCGCTCATCTGGTAGTGAATCATTCACAATCAAATAGGCAAATAAACCTAAGGAATCTTCATTGGCTTGGATCAGTTTCAGGTCATTTGAATCTATATCCATTACGATTGGAGTATCCATCTTGGTAGAATCTAAAACTGCTTGACCCATAATTGAATTTGAGACAAGAAACCCTAAGATACATAATAAGATTTTATAGGAATGAGATAGTTTGTGCATGTATATATTTTTGCTTCTTTGAAAATTTGATGAGTTTCCGTCCTGACACTACATATAGACAACGTAAGAAGAAGGAGAAATATTGAGATTTGGGGGTTAAATTTCCCTAACTTATCGGACTGAAGTCCGATTTCCACTAAAAATGGTGATGAAAACGAATTTTCACCACCATTTGTTTTTATAATAACTGCAAGAGAATATCTCTCAATTTAAATTCTGATTTTGATGAACAATTAAACAATTGCCATACCCTTAAAAGTATTCATTACTTTACTTACTGCATCAGCAGATTCATGTAAAGATTTCATTTCATTCTCATTCAAATCAAGTTCAATAATAGATTCAATTCCATTACGTCCTAATTTCACAGGTACTCCTAAATACATATCTTTCAAACCATACTGACCATCCAAACGAACACAACAAGGGAAAATTCTCTTATCGTCTTTTACGATAGATTCAACCATTTGAGCAGCAGCAGCACCTGGTGCATACCAAGCAGATGTACCCATAAGCTTCACCAATTCTCCACCACCTTTTTTAGTTCTTTCGATGATCGCATTTAATCTTGCATCATCAATCAATTCTGTTACAGGAATTCCTGCTACGGTAGTATATCTTGGTAAAGGCACCATTGTATCGCCATGACCGCCCATCAATACAGCCGCTACATCTTTTGGAGAACAATCCAACGCCTCAGCTAAAAATGATCTATATCTTCCTGTGTCCAATATACCTGCCATTCCGAATACTCTACTTGAATCCAAACCAGCAACTTTATAAGCAGCATAAGTCATTACATCCAAAGGATTTGAAACAATAATAATAATTGGGTTCGGTGTATGTGCTAAAATTGATTTCACAACAGAAGTTACGATTTTAGCATTGGTAGAAATCAAATCATCTCTACTCATCCCAGGTTTTCTAGGAATACCCGCAGTAATAACGACAACATCAGAATTAGCAGTATCTGCATAATCAGATGTTCCTTTCAAACGTGTACTATAATAATCGATTGGAGATTGCTCCCATGTATCTAGTGCTTTACCTTTTGCTAAATCACCTTTTAGATCAAGAAGAACTATTTCTTGTACTATATCCTTATGAGCTAATACATTTGCAACAGTAGCGCCTACATTACCAGCACCAACAACAGTTACTTTCATTTTATGAATTTTAGATTAAATAATGTTTTGTGAATTTGGAAAACTTGTTTAAAACCAATTAATAATCTATACGATAAATAAATCAAAATGGTACGAACAAGAATAAATTTTCCAGTACGACCGCAAATGTAGGATATATTTCGATTGTAATCTAAAAAAAAGAAAAGAAATGACAAATTGATGACTATTTTTAGTAAAAAAAAAGCTTAACTTTACACCGTATGTTTATGAATTTACATAAATGTCTTTTTACAATTTATTATCACATTATATATTTACATCTTATGTTAAAAAAAATATTCCTATTTCTACTTTTTACAAGTGTTTTACAACTTGGTTTTTCACAACCATGTGGAATCACTAAAGAAGCGCAAGAAATTATTACTGAAAGACTATTAGAGAACAAAGCAACACTTAGAAAGGGTTTTGTCCAAAGTAGAGAGATTACTTATGTTCCTGTTATGTTCCATTTGGTAGCAAACAGTTCAAAAAATGGAAGAGTCAATTTTATTTCAGTCTTAGCACAAATCAATAGATTAAATGAAGATTATAAGGATCAAAATATTCAATTCTTCATGTCGGGTCTAAGTAACAACCATTACGTTAAAGAAATTAATAATACCAAACTATACGAAGATCCTTCAAGTACAGGTGGTTACAACACAATGCAAATTAAGAAAAAGAAAAGCTACGTGAACATATTTGTAGTTAAGACTGCAAATACGGGAGGTCTTGGCACCACATTAGGTTATTATTCACCACAAGGCGACTGGATTGTATTAAGAAAAGACGAAACCAAATCTTCATCAACCACACTTTCACATGAAGTAGGTCACTTTTTCTCTTTGCATCATCCGTTTTATGGTTGGGACGGCGAAGTTTATGATAAAGCTGTTCATGGAAATCCAGTTCAAGCGACATCTCCTGGTGGAATACCAGTAGAAAATCAAGATAGAACAGGTGCTTGTAAAAACTGTGATACGGCAGGAGATTTTGTTTGTGACACACCACCTGACTACAATTTTGGTTTTGGTTGGGGTGACTGTCGTCCTTATGATAGAGGAACAAAAGACCCATGTGGTGTAGAGGTTGATCCGATGGAAAATAATTACATGGGCTATTTTAATAATTGTGATGGATATGTATTTACGCCTGATCAAAAAGCTTTGATTGCCGCAGATATTTCAAACCGAATCACTAGTGGGAAATTAAATGGTACTTTAAAACCAGAAACTACTGATTTAATTGCAACAGAAATACCTACTGACTTAATCTACCCCATAAACGGAGATACTTTACGATATCACGCTAATATAGAATTATCATGGGCATCTATTTCGGGAGCAACTGGATATGTCTTTGAAATTGCGACACGATCTAGTTTTGGTACCAATTATGAAAGATTTTATCTTACAGATGCTGAAACATCAATTCATTTTGATGAGTTAAAAAAAGATCAAGAATATTTTTGGAGAGTTACTGCCTATAATCAATCATCATCAAATGTAGGATCAAACGAAAAAAGTAGATTTGTTACAGGAGAAGGCACCGTGAGTGCTGATGATATAGAGTCTGTAAACTTTGTGAGTATAACTCCAAATCCGAGTAATCAAGGAAGTTCAGTAATTCTGAAACTGAATACAATCAAAAGTTTTGATAGTGCTGTGCAAGTTTTCGATATTGCTGGAAAATTACTTTTGAATAATAATGTTCATTTTGCTAATGGATATAATTCAATGGAAATTGAAACTCAAACCTTAGGAACTGGATTGTATTTCGTTAGAATTCAAACAGAAAAAGGAACTATCAACGAAAAAATTGTCATTCAATAGACATTTTATAATAAACATAAAAAATGCTTCATTTTCAAATGTGATTATGAAGCATTTTTTTTTATCTTAGCTTGAGTAAAAAAATAAAATTATGAACAAATTATTCAGTACGCTGATTCTACTATTCTTGACGTGGTCTATGTCTGCACAAAAACCAACTAGCTATTGTGGAACAAACGACAAATCATCGTGGTTGACACGATACCAAGCCAATAAATCTGCATTTAATACTCGAAATAGTGAAGTTCTATATATTCCACTTACCATTCACAATGTAGGAAATGATGGAACTGGAGGCTATTTTTCTTTCAATGGAGTGATGAAAGCATTGTGTACATTGAATAATGATTTTTTAGATTCAGGCATTCAGTTTTTTATTGAAGGTAAAATTAATTATATCAATAATTCATCTTGGTCTGACCATGAATCATTTTGGAAAGGAGATGAAATGATGAACATGAGTAATGTTGATGAGACCATAAATTGTTACATTGTGAAAAATCCAGCAGGAAATTGTGGCTATAGTTCATACGGATTAGGAATTGCCTTATCGACCAATTGTATTGGGCCAAGTGATCACACTTGGGCGCATGAATTGGGGCACTACTTATCTTTACCACATACTTTTTATGGATGGGAAGGTGGCGTAAGTGAAGATGAACCAAAACCAAATTACAAAGAACCTGCTCCAGATGTAGTGTATGTACACGGACAAGAAATCCAAGTGGAGAAAGTAGATGGGAGTAATTGTTATGATGCAGCAGATGGATTTTGTGATACACCACCAGACTATATTTTTGGTAGATGGACCTGCAATTCAGAAGGAAAAAGCAATAGAACATATATTGATCCAAACGGAGATACTTTTCATTCTGATGGCACCTTTTTTATGTCTTATGCCAATGATGAATGCGCCAATCGCTTTTCAGCAGAACAGATGGAAGCAATGAGAGCCAATACCGTTGATCGTCAAAAATACTATACAGATGGGCAAATAAACTTAAATGTCATCACAGGATTACCACAACTTACGAGTCCAATTGACAGCACAGAAACTTTCCCTACGGATATTCTTTTAGAATGGGATCCAGTAGAACATGGAGAGCATTACAGAGTATTTGTAAGTAAATATAAAAGCTTCAGTAATTTAGTTTTTCAGGGTGAGACCGATGAAAATTTCATTAGAATACCCAAACTAAAGAAAAATAAGCGCTATTATTGGAAGATATATTCTTGGAGTAAATTCTCATTTTGTAATGAATACACCGATGCACAGCAGTTTGTAACCAGTTTAGT
>CAMZLN010000220.1 GCA_947311465.1 uncultured Saprospiraceae bacterium | reverse complement strand
TCCAATTCATCAAATGATTTTAACCCTACTTTTTCTTCTTCTCCACCTTTTAAATTGATGGCGTAAAATGGAATTTTTTCAACAATTTCTTCAATATTAGTTTTGTTGAAATCTAGATCAATAATTAGGTTTGCTTGTTGAGCTAATGATTTTATTAAATTAATAAGTTTATCATTCACTTTGATTTTATTCCAATTTAATTCTAATTCAGAAAAATCTACAAGGAAACATGTATTGGGATGAGTGATTTTAGAAGACATACTGTCTATGGAGTCAATTTAAAAGGTGGAGAAGAAGAAAAAGTAGGGTTAAAATCATTTGATGAATTGGACGAATTGCTGGAAACAATGGAGGAATAGTAATAGTCTTATTACTTTTCATTCAACGGATTATTAATCAAATCCAATAAATCTTCACAAGATGTTGGGTCTTCGTGCATTTTATGTGCGACTTTCAACCCTTTTTTGGCATATCTTTTTGCACATCTATTCTTGTTTAACTTGTAATACAAATGCGCTATTGCTTCATAAGAACTATATGATTTTTCAAATTTTTTTGCTTTCTTAGCTAATTTCAAAGCCTGTTTCAATTGAGTTTTATCATCAGATATTTTTGAAAAAGTATAACTTATTTCACTCAATTCAGATGGGTCCTTGCTTGGAAATTTTTTATAATGATCCAAAACAGCGATAGCGAAATTTGGGCGATCACCATGTTCTCTATAATATTTCAATCTATAATGAGAAGCCAATCGTTGCCCCTTACTAGGATACAATTTTAAAAACAGAGATTGAATTTCTTCCAGAGATGGTTCTTTCTCTGAATCGTAAATATACTTCTTTAATAAAGCTTCAATTTTTTTATCTACCACATCTCCACCGAAAGTATTTCTAAAAGCATCTGAATTATCTGCAAAGTATTCAAATATTTCAGAGTCCACGCTACTCAAATATTTAAAAATAAAGCTAAAGTTTTCTTCAGTTGCCCAGTCATTTTGGGTTTTCATGTACTCATCGGCGTATTGCTCATGAGAGCCATCTTCCAATTTATATTTAAGTTCAACCAATTTTAGCAACAATTCAGGTTTTCTAACACCATTTGCATACTGTCTAAGTAAATAAGATTCGGTATTTCTTGAGCCAAAAGCCGTTTTACCAAATTTAATTAAATTATTAACCGTTTTAAAACCTGTAGTTCTATTCAATAGTGTTTCATCTGGATTGATCAATAACATGGTTGGGAATACAAAAACAAGATATTTTTCTTTCAATTTTTCTCCAAGTGGAGTTTCCATATTCAACCGCACATTGATGAAATTTTTATTAAAGTATTCCCCCAATCGTTTTTGTGGAAATACTTCTTTTTCCAATCGTTTGCATGGCATACACCAATCTGTATAAGTATCGAGAAAAATGACACGATTTTCCTTTTTAGCTTTCACCAATACATCTTCCCAAGACAAATCAGTAAATTCTATTCCTTGCCCGAAAGTAACGATGCTAAAAGTAAATAAGCCGAAAAATAATATCAGTTGTTTCATATTCTTTTTTTTAGATTGCTGCTGTAAGATTAGCCTTTCAAATGATTTATAATACGATTTATCTCTTTTTCTTCACTAGGATTGATATCCAATTTAAGGGCTTTCTTTGCAACAGACAAAGCTTCTTTTTTATTTCCATTCTTTGCTAATATGCCTACATATCCAATGTAGTTTTGAGCATTTTTTTCATACTTACAAGCAGATTTAGCTAATTTTTCGGCTAATTTTTTAGCCCCTTTATCATAAGTAAAATCATTTGCAAGAATTCCAGCCAGCTTCATAAGCTCTTTACTGTTTTTTGCAATCATCTTTTTAGAATACAGTTTTGATGTTTTGACATAATTAGGCGCATCATTCATTGCTTTATAAAATGACAATTTTGATTCAATTGCAAAGCTTTTAGCGATTCTAGGCAGGTTCTCTTCCGCCTTTTCGATAGCTTCAATTAATAAATCTTCTGATTCAAATTGAATTGCTTTTTGAACTGTATTATAACAGGCTTTTTCAATTTGCTCGGCAACTTCATCTTTTGAAGTCAGATTTTCAATTTTCTTACGATTTTCAATTAATCGCTCAAAATTCTTAGAATCTGCTTGGCTGGCGGCAACTAAAATAAATTTCAAATTAAAATCTGTTGACAAATCCTTTTGAGTTCTTAAATACTCATTAGCTATTTTAATACTAGATTTATTAGATTTATTCAAGGCTTTCACTAGATCATAGATCAATTGTGGTTCACGTTTACCCGCTTCATATTCCTTCATCAAATCTTGACTATAATCTACTTTTGCGAGTACTTTCCGCCCAAGATCTAATATATTTTTCTTAGGCTGTGCACCTTTTACTTTTTGAAGTACTTTTCCATTTTTATCAATGTAAAAAAGAGTAGGAAATGCTTGGACTGGATATTTTGATCCAAATTTCCGTCCTTCTTTACTTTCCATATCCATCTTCACATTGATAAAGTTACTATTGTGAAAATCTCCAACTTCTGCGTCTTTAAATGTAGTTCTTGCCATTCGCTTACATGGACCACACCAAGTAGCATATCCATCTACAAATAAAACTTTTTCTTGCTCTTTCGCCAATTCTAAGGCTTCTTTCCAAGTTCCATGAAAAAATTCAATTCCTTGAGCCAAAATGGAATTAGTAAATAATAAAGCAATTGAAATGATAAATAATCTCATATTTTTATGTTTTTTTTATCGCCTATGATACAATGATGTAATGATTCAATGATACAATAATTTCAAATTAAATATTTTTATGAATAACCTACAACCTTTTTTTAACAAATGATACAATGATGTAATGATGTAATGATTCAATGAATTTCAAAATAAGTCTTTTTTCAACCACAACTCACAACCATTTTCAAACAAATGATTCAATGATTTAATGATGTAATGATTCAATGATTCAATGAATTTCAAAATAAGTCTTTTCTTAACCACAACTCACAACCTTTTTCAAACAAATGATTCAATGATTCAATGATGTAAT
>CAMZLN010000219.1 GCA_947311465.1 uncultured Saprospiraceae bacterium | reverse complement strand
TTTATATTTAATATATATTTATTTCTTTAAAGTCATAAAGTAGAATTAAGGAAGTAAAGGCGTAATAATAGCCTCAAATTCATTCAAAGATTTTAATGGATAAAACTGGTGAGAATTATCCACACTATTGACAATAAGAATGGCAGGAAGACTACCATCCCAATCTTTATCAATTGATTTTTTCCACCTATTGTTCCTAGACTTAATACGGTAAACTTTGGGGACAATATTTTGTTGACGAATGAATAAATTTAAGGATTCAACATCTGTTTCTTCGGTAATTAATGAAATTTGAATTTGTTTAGTTTCCAACTCCTTCGTTTCTAATCTTTTTACAATAGTTTGACAAACAGAACAATTGCTGTTCCAGAAAACAAAACATTGGAGTATTTTCTTTTTTGCAGCCACCAGTTCTATTAATTTAAGTGGACTTATTGTCATTGCTTTTTTTCCTTTTGCATTTCTTAATTCGTCAATATCAGATTTTGACATTGCTTGAGTGGGCAACGTTGTACCGTGAGGTAGTGCGGATTCGTTAGGGTCTATTGAAGCAACTTCGCTTTTTTGTGGATCTGAACCACATCCAACTAGAAAAATTGAAATAATCAATAGATAAATTACGTTTCTTAATTTCATTTTGTGGGCTTTTTCTTATTTTTGGGAAAGTTACTCACTCCTTTTGTCTTTTGAAAGGAATTTAACATATTTTTTTTTACAATATGATACTTTTATGAGTTTTGTCAACAAACAATATAGAGTTTACCTTTCTTTTATCATATTCGGAGTGATTTCTTATGGTTTTAGGATTTTTTATTGTCAAAATCCAGATATTGTTGAAACTCAGTTTAGCATGGGAATATTTCAATGGATGCGGAAATTATTTTCAGTAGTGGCTTACATACCCTTTCCTCCTTTTTATTTATTCTTTCTCCTTGCTTTTTATTGGCTTTTTAGAATTCTGTTTTCAAAAGAGCATTTAACTAGAAGAAAAACTTTGCTTTTAAAATCGGTTAAACTTTTGGGGTTTATCGCTTTATTGTATGGCACTTTTCTTTGGTTTTGGGGTTATAATTATTGTCGTCTTCCTATTGAACATAATTTTAAAATTACAAAAACAAGCCAAAATGAAGCTGCCCTTCGAACTGAATTAGAGTTTTTTACGGAAAAATTGATTTATTATAGAAAATTTGTGAATCCAAATATCAATGCAGATATTAGTGATTTTAGTCCTAGTGATTATGAATCTACTGTAAATCAGGCTGTTCAAAAATCGCTAAATCAATTTAATTATCCAACTCCTAATAACTTAAATGTTCGTTTTTTAAAGCCCAAAGGCGCATTGATGATTTGGAGTACTGCTGGAATTTATTTTCCTTTTGTTGGAGAAAGTCATGTCGATGCTGGGTTACATCCCTTGCAACAAATCTATGTAATGGCACATGAATTGGGGCATGGGTATGGGTTTGGGGATGAGGGAACATGTAACTTTATTTCCTTCTTAGCTTCTGAAAACACAGATGATCCTTTGGTGAAGTACGCTTGTCTTTTGGGGTATTGGAGAACTTTAGCCGTTAATTATAAAATGTCGAATTCCAAGGCGTATTCAGTATTTCGAAATGCACTGCCTACAGGTATAGTGATGGATTTGAATGTAATAAATGAAACGATTAATAGTTATCCTGAAATATTGCCTTCAGTGCGACACCTTTTTTATAATAACTATTTAAAGGCGCAAGGTATTAGTGAAGGAATGGAAAATTATAATCGAGTAGTGATGTTGGTAACTAATTGGAGAAGCCCTAGAAGGGCGACATTATGGTAACACCGAACATGATTCTGATTTATGTGTAAAGTGTAAATACTTCCCACAATATGTCACGCAATCATTAAATTATGAATAGAATCTAACTCAACTACTCACCAAGATTTTGCATAGGCAAAATCGTCTAACCTTCTCCACTTCAAATCAGGGAGTACTTCAATTCTGTAAATAAAAGCGTACATTTGCACAAAAATTGACATTCATACAATCATATTAATACAATATCATGACTTTTCACGATTTAAATCTAAATAAACCACTTCTAAATGCCCTTGCGGATATGGAGTTTGAATATCCAACTCCAATTCAAAAAGAAGCATTTTCAGTTGTAATGTCTGGAAAAGATGTGATGGGCGTTGCCCAAACGGGAACTGGAAAAACAGTTGCCTATCTATTGCCATTGCTTAGAATGATGAAATTTTCTGATCAAGTTCCGCCAAGAATTTTAATCATTGTACCTACACGAGAACTCGTGGTTCAGCAAGTTGAAGAAGCTGAAAAGTTGACAAAATACATGAACTTTCGTGTCGGCGGAGTCTATGGAGGTACTAATATTAATAATCAAAAACGCCTTTTGCTAGCAGGTCTGGATTTATTGATTGCTACTCCTGGACGATTATTGGATTTGTCTTTACATGGGGTTTTAAAGTTACATTCTATCAAACATTTTGTAATTGATGAAGTGGATGAAATGATGGATTTGGGTTTTAGACCACAATTGTTGAGAATTTTTGATTTGCTTCCAAAACGTCGGCAAAATTTAATGTTTTCTGCTACATTACCCGAGCCTGTCGAAAATCTTATCACAGATCATTTTGAATTTGCTAAGAAAATAGAGATTGCTCCTCACGGTACCCCATTAGAACGCATTACTCAAAAAGCATATCATGTTCCCAATTTCTTTACAAAAGTGAATCTTTTAAAACATCTTTTGAAAGTGGATGATGATATGAAGAAAGTATTGGTTTTTGCTGCTACGAAAAAATTGACAGACATCCTATATGGACAAATGACCGAGGAAGGAGTAGAAGGTGCTGAAGAAATAGAAGTAATTCACTCTAATAAATCTCAGAATTATCGTTTGAATGCAGTAACAAAATTTCATGAAGGAAAATGCAGAGTTTTGATCGCAACAGATATTATGGCTCGTGGATTGGATATTGTTGATGTGACCCATGTTGTGAATTTTGATTTTCCAGATGAAAGTCCAAATTATCTCCATCGAATTGGACGTACAGGGCGTGCAGATGCAGATGGAATTGCTATTTCTTTTATTACCAATGACGAAGAACCTTTTCAAATGGAAGTGGAAGCATTGATGAAAATGTCAATTACTTTGTTGGATATTCCTGAAGAAGTTGAAATTTCTAAACAGTTGATTCCAATGGAAATTGAGCGTTCTGCGGGAGATAAAAATTATTTAGCAGAGCCTAACTTGGGTAAATCTAAAGGGGCATATCATGAAAGGAAATTGAAAAATCAAAAAGTGAATCGTGCTCAAGAAAAACGAAAAGCTCGTATCGAAGAAAAGAAAAATAGTAGTAGGAGAGGGATGAAGCCTACGAAGCGGGATAGGAAGTGAGAATTGAGAATTAGGAATTGCTAGTAAGTGTGTATATTGATTTGAAGATGGCTAGTAAGACTCAAAAGCTCGACCAAAGAAGAAACTTTGAAGTTGAAATTTTCATATTTTCCCTTAATTTCAGTTGGAGTATTTGGGTTCTTAATCTTGTTTTGAAGTATCCATTAATAATTTTTAATATTTATGTCTCTTTCTGCAGTATATTTTCCTTTTATTTTTTCCCTTGATTAATATTTATTTGACTATTAGTAGTATCTGTTATGACAATATTATCATCTCCAGAAACATTTATGTTTAAACTTTTTAACTTTCCAGAAGCCTCATCTTGATCCAATTGTTCACAAGTCTTGGCAATAGTATCAACATCTTCTTGAGATGCTTTTTTAAGCATTTTATGAATATCCTTTTCGATAGATATTTGACTTTCAACGTACTCATTCAAAACTCCATCTTCTTCATATTCTTCAATAAAAATTGGCTTTACCTTTTCCCATAGTTCATCTAGAGAATTATTTGCAGCTTCACTAATTTCTTCTCCAATTTTTTTAATGGTTTTATTTTTTGCTATAAATGGGAAAATATATTTAACGACAGATTTTGTTAGAATTGAAATATCCATTTGTTATATGTTTTTTCAAAGATATAATATTTTTTGTAAAATACATGATATTTTTTAATGTTTGACTTTAAATATCATAATAAATCTATATCTTTAAGCTTTTGAACTTCTTCATTATATCCAATGCATTATGGAAAAACAAAAAATCATTCAGTATATAAAAGATAAATATGGGGATATTTTTGATGTGGATGATGCATCTGGCAACCTTACCTTTAAGGCTACAAAGGATAATTTAGCTTTTGAGATGATATGTAGATAGTGGAAGTTATCAAAATGGTGCTGGAGCAACCGTATCTATTGCTCCATTCTATATTGGGAAATATCAAGTAACTCAAGCGTTGTATAAATCTGTAATGAATAAGAATCCAAGTCAATTTCAAGGTGTAAATCGCCCAGTAGAGACGGTATCTTGGTTTGATGCAGTGAAGTTTTGTAATACACTGAATCCAAATCCTATATGTGATGAACATTATAACTTTATAAATCCACAAGGTCAAAATACCAGTCTTTTGACAGATGTTGAAGGGTTTAGGCTACCTACTGAAGCAGAATGGGAGTTTGCAGCTCGTGGAGGAAAAGAGTTTTCGGAAAATAGATTGAAGTATGCTGGTAGTAATGATATGGATGTAGTGGGATGGTACGATGAAAATAATGGTTATGAAACAAAACCTGTTGGATTGAAACTTTCCAATGAATTAGGAATATTTGATATGAGTGGAAATGTTTGGGAGTGGTGTTGGGATTGGTATGATGATGACTTTTACAATAAGCAAGGAACTAATCCTGTGAATTTTAAAAAAGGCTCTAGTCGTGTGTTGCGTGGTGGTTCATGGAGCAGCTACTCTCATCGCAGTGGGATAGCTGATCGTCTTCGCAACGATCCTAGTAGCTACTGGCGCAGCCGCGGCTTTCGTGTTGTCTTTTGTTTCTTCAGTTCACAGCTGAGCCAAGAAAAAGGGAACAAGTAAAAGATTTTGATCGTGAGAACGGAGGGACGGAGTGAACCGAGCAAAATCTTGATATTTGGAAAATCTAAAAAATATGCAACTAAAAATATTTACAATTCCGATATTGGGAGGTGAAAATAAAATAGAAGAATTGAATAAGTTTTTACGTGGACATCAAGTGATTGATGTAGAAAAAGACATAGTGTCACAAAATGGGACATCATATTGGACTTTTTGTGTGAAATATTTATTCGGAAAGCAGAAAGATACTGAAGAGAAAAAGATAAAAGTGAAAATTGATTACAGGGAAGTATTGGATGAAAAAACATTTAAAATTTTCGCTATATTGAGAGATATCAGAAAGGATATGTCAAAAGAAAAAGGAGTAGCAGTTTAAACTTGAATATTATGAATCTTCAACACAAGTATTTAGTGAATTTTGAAAATGATCAGCAGTTATTGCAAATCAATAATGGTGTTTTTGTCTTTGATGAAAATACATTGGATTTAACATTTGTAGATCTAAAAGACAATATGGATCTACAAGAAATTAGGTTTGAAGTACCACAGCCTAATCTATTATATTTGGATGCAAGTCGGACTGGTCTGAAAAAGATTGTTTTTTCACATGCTTGTAAGAATTTACAATCTATTTATTTACATCGAAATCAGTTGACATCCTTCGAAATTAAGGTAGAATTGTCCAAATTGGAGTTATTGGATTTGATTTTAATATTGAGGAAAATGAGAATTTGGTAAATCCTCCTACGGCATATGTAAAGCGTGGGAAAGATGCTGTAGTGAGATATTTTCAATCTATTCAAAAAGAAGAGCAAGAATATCTATATGAAGCAAAACTTTTGATTTTGGGTGCACCAGAAGCAGGGAAAACAACATTGGCAAGAAAAATCAAAGATATTACAGCAGAAATGCCTGAAAAGGATGAGCGAACACATGGAATAGAGTTGACTAAATGGGGATTTACACATGATTTTGTAGTAAATGGGAAGCAGGATATTGTGGTAAATATTTGGGATTTTGGTGGACAAACTATACTCAAACATACGCATCGTTTTTTCTTAACACAAAGATCTATTTATATTATTTTAGCAGATGGAGCAAAGGATGGAAAAAAGTATTTTAAATATTGGATTCATCAAACCAAAGAATTTGGTGGAAGTAGTCCCGTAATGATATTTATTAACGAAGTGAATGGATATAGTAGTGATATTAAAATTGAAGATTTTCAAAAGATAAATAATCATTTGTTAAATGATAGTATTGCGGTTGATTTGAAATATGTGGATGTAAAATATAGGAAGAAATTTGGGCTTGGGGTGGAATTGATTAAATCACAAGTTGTTAATTTAAATGGCTTTGGAGAACGGATAATTACTGGTGGTAAAGGTGTGCGTAAAGCGCTTATGGACATTGAAAATAGTGATCGAAAAATAATATTTAGATCTGAATATGTAGCTATTTGCGAAAGAAATGGAATAAAGGATGAAAAAGATCAGATGGATTTGTCATTCTACTTTCACCATCAAATTGGAGTGTTTTTGCACTTTCAGGACAATGAAATTTTACAACGATATATTTTTATTAATAACCAATGGGTCTTAAATGGTGCTTATGCTATCCTTCAGAATGAAAAAGTAACTAAAGCGAATGGAAAGCTTTCGAAAAAAGACTTTTGGAACCTTTTTACCAAAGAATATCAAGATTATAAATTGGAAATAAAGGAATTACTTAAAGTGTTTTATTTGATTTATGAAAAGGGTGAATACATAGTGGTGCCTCAGCATTTGACTGAATCAAAGCTTGAATATACTTTGAATGATGAAAAAAATGTTCACTTTAGGTTTCAGTACACTCAATACAGACCCGAAGGTATTTTATGGCAATTTATTGTCGAATACAATCAATACATTAAGGATGATTTAGTATGGAAAGAAGGAGTGGTACTTCAGATTGGAGATACTGTTGCCGAAATAATTGAAGACACAGAAAATGATTTGATAAAAATCAGAGTTGTGGGCTCTAAAAAAGAAGATTTAAGAGCAAACATAATAATGATTTTTGATAACATACATAATGGATTCAATGATTTGAAAGTTGAAAAATTAGTGCCTTGTGTTTGTGATTCGTGTGGAAAGGCAAGTGAGCCTTTTCATTTTAAATATGATCTTTTGTGCAGATTAAAAATTAAGAAAAGTACTATTCTATGTGAGAACAGTCTGGATGATGTTGAAATAGATAGATTATTATACGGTGTTCAATTGGATAAACGGGATAGATTGGGAGAAATAAATGTATCAGGATCTAGAAATATTATTATTAATCGAGTTGATGGAGGAAAATTTGATATTAGACATGGAGTTGATGAACAGTTTGGCATTGATGAAAAGTCAGGTATTGTTGACCTTGTAAAAGGTTTGCATGAGCGCCATGACAAACATGATGCAGACTTGAACAGTATTCTAAAATACTCAGAATTCCTAACTCAAGGTCTTTCAGAAGAATTTAGAGATTTAAATAACTATATGATTGATTTATTAGATAAATCAGATCAGAAAGAGATGGCATTGTTGGATATTCAATCTTTTATTAGTAATTTGAAAAACAAAGAAGAAAAAGCTAAAATTCAAAAGATTTTGGATGATGAAAGGGGAGAGTTGAAAGTGAAAATTTCTGTTGGCTTACCCGCTGTTATTGCAAACTTTCTTCCCGTAAATACATCATTTGAGTATTCTCGAAAATCTAAAACCCCTAAATTTCCAAAGAGTTGGTTGGAGTTGAAAGCTTTGTTTGTCGGGAACCAGTAATATAGTAAAAAAATGCCCACAAAACCCAAAGCCCTGTAAGCATTTTTCTATTCTAAAAGCAAGTCAAAAAACGTACTCGCCATTTTAGAAATTCCTAATTCTCAATTCCTAATTCCCAATTGACCTCACCCCCATATTCCACAAAGTAAAACTAAATATTTAGTTTATTTGCAGAAGATCGATATGGTTGTGAATTATTCCTAGATCAACATCGCATTCAAACCCAAATCAGTTATGATGTGTATTTTCCAAATGCAATCACGCCCAATGGAGATGGAATCAATGATAAATTCACTGTTTACGGCAATAAAAAGGTTGATAATGTGATCTCTATGACAATCTATGATAGATGGGGAGAAGAATTATTTATAGAAAAAAACTTCCCAGTAAATGATACCCATCACGGTTGGGATGGGTTTTTCGATGGAAAGGTCATGCAACCTGGCGTGTATGTCTATGTTGTTTTTGTAGAGTTTATTGATGGGACGGTGAGGGAGTATGTGGGGGATTTGACTATTTTGTTGTAGGGGCTAATTTTTATATCTTTGTAAAATGAAAAAATCATTAGTTTGTATAAAACGAATAAATATAGTATTAATAATTGTAGCTTTTTTTACAAGTTGCTACCAACCCAAAGAAGGCTGCCTAGACATCAACGCCAAAAATTTTGATGTAGCAGCAGATGAGTCCTGCTGTGATGAAGAATCTTGTTGTTGTGAATATCCAGATTTGAAATTGAATGTAAATTTTCCATTGTTTCGAGATACCAATTTGGTTTTTGATATGAGCACCCCATATTCTCTTGACAATAAGCACTATTTCTCGGTGGATAGTATCGCTTTTTTTCTATCAGATATTTATTTAATAAATGAAAAAGGAGAACGGTTTTCTGTTTCAGATTCAGTGTTGGTACTACATGCCAATGACACGAGTTTTATTAAAGATGATATTGCTTTGATTAGGAGAAATCAGTTTGAATATTCCATTGGGAAATTTCAGTACATAGAGCAGTTTGTAGGAATGGAATGTAAATTGGGATTGCTTGATGAAGCCAATTTTATCCATCAAGATACACTATCTACATCGCATCCTTTGGCAAATAAAAGTGAAAAAATGTACCAAGGGTTGGAAAAAGGATTCAATTTTTTTAGAATGGTATTTCATAGAGATACGTTACTTACAAGTCCTTCACTTATCGTAATTAATGATAATATGATGGATTTATCTTTTTCTTTCAAAAATCCACTAAATTTTGATCGGGGTGATGATGTTTTTGTTAATATTAGTATATATTTGCTTAATCTTTTTGAAACTGTTGATTTTGGCATAGATTCTGATGCACTTATAGGTGAGAAAATAAAGCAAAATCTGGAAAAGTCAATAGTTACAGATTGAGTTAATGAAGGAAAAGAGTAGTAATAACACTTTGATATTTTGATTCGTTTATTTGCTCC
The DNA here is from genome assembly GCA_947311465.1 of uncultured Saprospiraceae bacterium. GTDB lineage: Bacteria > Bacteroidota > Bacteroidia > Chitinophagales > Saprospiraceae > CAMZLN01. Next base: position 1,114 of record CAMZLN010000219.1, on the reverse strand, counting down.
AATTTTAGTGGAAGTGTAGATGTTTATTTTAAAAAAAAAATAGATGTTTGACAACTAGAGATGAGCGCAGATTATAATTGAAATTGATTGATTGTTGTTTCCTATTCACAAGAAACACTATACGTATGAAACTACTAAATATTTTACTATTATCGGTGATACTTATATTATTCTCCTGCGATGAAAATATACCAGGCAATACGGTTGGAGAAAAGTCAGAATTAGATATCAATTTTAAGTTGACGTACGGTGGTAAAGAATTAACATTTGGTGATGAGTATTTATATTTGGGGCGACCGATAGTCTTCAATGATTTTTCTTTTTTTCTATCCAATTTAACTTTAACAAAGGACGATGATATTTCCAATAAAATAGAAGTGTCAGAGATTGATTTTGTTAATTTTGAAAATAATTCTTCCGCTCGTATTTCTTTAAATAATATACCCGTATCTTCTTATCAAGGTATCTCATTTAATATTGGTGTTTCTGCTGATTTTAACCGGTCTGTACCTTCTGATTTTGGAAGAAATCATCCATTAAATGATACTTCATTGTATAAGGTTGAATGGGGTAGCTACTTTTTTTCAAAGCTTTCAGGTACTTATGATTCATCCGTAGCTTTCAATTATGTGACTGCAAAAAATGAGTTGTTTAAATCCTATAGTGTGACCAAAGCATTTCCGATTGAGGTTGGCAATAAAACTGTTATTGAGTTTGAAATAGCAGTAGATAAGATATTTGGAACTTCGGCAACTAGTTTAATCGATATTGAAACAAATCCCACCACTATGACAGGTGATGGGGACAATGAATTGATGCAGTTGATTATGAATAATTTCGCAACGAAAGCTATAAATTGTCTATAAATAATAATTCTTCCTTCGGAATATTTAAAATAAATCTCATTTTCAAACGTCAACTCATCTAGGCTCGACCTTGGAGAGCCGACTCATCCCATCATCACCTTATCAAATATTTGTGTATTTTAATTAGTATGGCTTTGTGGGTTTTGTGCTCTTTGTGGTGAAAAAGTTTATAAGATGAGTCAGTCGCCGTTTCGCCTGCCTGACTAGTGTCGGCAGACAGGCCTGCTCCTTGGATGAAGGATGAGTTG
>CAMZLN010000218.1 GCA_947311465.1 uncultured Saprospiraceae bacterium | reverse complement strand
ATCTCATCAACTTATCAATATTGTCAGAAGTCTTGACGTCTAAAGTCACCCTTCATCCTCCACCTCCAATATCCCCTCCATATCCGCAATCACCTCCGAAAACATAATCTCAGGAACATCTTTCAACGAAATAAAATCTTTCTCTTTCCAAGCATACTCCCCTATTTTCATGAAATGGATATTATGAAATTGCACTTTTTCATCATACCATCCTATACACAAGCCTTCCAAAGACAAAAAAGCATACATACCTTCCTGTTTGAATTTTTTAGAAAAATCAAAACATCCGCCATCCGATACTTCCTTTCTCCATCCCCTTCGTTCAAAATGACCTTGAGTGGCTTGGTTCCCTTTGGACGCTCCTTTCCCATCGTAACGCACAATCTTTTTAGCCGTTTTTTCTGACTCACTTAATGCAAATGAAGGACGGTTGAGTTGCTCGAAAGGTTGAGCAATTTCATATTCATAGAATTTTGCATTCCAATCACTTTTTTGTTTATCGGATAGTCGCAATGGATGAATAATTCCAATTTTACCATTTTCAATGTCGATTTCATCATCTTCTATATCCAAAAGTGAAGCGTCTTCGTCCACGTAAAAGAGTTTTTGCAATTCATTTTTATCATCAAATACGCCCCAAAGCAAGGTCGATGCATAAATAAACATCACTGGATTCATCAAATAAAATTTGGTCCAATCTTCTAAAATCCAGCGTCTTTCCAACACCATATATTGTTCCAACCGCTCTTTTTGAGCTCGATTTACTTCTCTAATTTCTTTTTGAATGGTTTTCAATTCTGTTTTCAATTCCTTGCTTGCCGCTTTGGGAACAGATTTTCTAATTTTTCCATCTTCTGTAATAAATTGCAATTTAAAATCATTGGCTACAAAAATTCGGTATTCTTCTCCACCAACATCAATGGTTTTATACAATCCATCAAATCCAAAATCTGGAATAATTCTATCGGATAATTCATAAATATCAATACCCATTTCTTCGGCAGCATTTTCCAAGGCTTCTATGGCTGCGGCTTCCAAAGATGCTTTACGTTTGTACTTTCGCGATATGTATTCTACGTGGCGGAGTGCTTTGTCAGTACCGATCATCGCAATGGTGGATATGACATATTGTGCCATTTTCAATCGTTTACCATCATGTAAATCTCTAAATAACTTTTTCAGAAAATCCAATAAACTTTCATCTCCTAAAATACCCGCGAGACACATAATATATTTTTGTTTTGCAGGTGCGCCTTTGGCTAAAAATGCTTCTAAAATAGCTTTTGCAAATTCAGTGGACTTGGTTTTATCAATATGATTGATGAGTAATTTTGCTTCGGTATCAGATTGCATCACTTTAATCATCGACATTCTGTACACCAAGAATTTTACCTGATTTTCATCCAATTTATCTCCATTTTCTAGATAAATATCTGGCAATTGATCAAAATCTAAAATCCCCCCCTTCAATCCTTTTTTATAAGCATCTCGATCAACGGCAAACTGCACCAATTCATTTACTTTTTCTAAATCAAAGGACGTTGTATAAAAAATTCGTTTCACAATAGGAAGCATCAATTCTCGAACGCTATTATCCGTTTCTTTCTGGAAATAATCCCATAAAGTTTGTTGGGTCGAATCTACATTGGCAAATACCAAATAAGACATTAATTTTTCTGTTTTGGTCTTTGAAATTCCTGTTTCGACAAATGGCAAAATCACATCTGGCTTGGCAACCAAGGATTTTACAATCTTCGCCTGGATTTGAAATTTTAATTTTGAACAATATTTCCAAATATCTTTCGAGTGTGTAGCCCAATCAAGTCCTTCGAGACTTTCAATTAGCACAATTGGATAATCTAAATCTGAATCATGATTCTTAATTCCAAAAATATCTTTGATAATAACTAGAGATTCTGATTTAAAATGATCTTTGACCATACCGATAATTTCCTTGGGCATAAAGGCGGTATTTTTACAAAAATCCTTGATTCTAGTTTCAAAATCTGCTACAGATATCGTTCTCAAATGATCAAATATCCAATAAATCATAGAAAACGATTCTGGATTCCACCACGCTTTCTTCATATTCTTATCAAATCGCTCAATATCTCTAGGCTCAAAACTATCTCGCCCCAGTGGATAGCATTCTTTCTTTGTAAAATAATCTAAATATTTATGAATGTAATCTAAATAAAAATCCTTGTACTTTTTGGAATCTGATCTATACAAATGGACTACTGCTTGAAATTTGGATTGCTGAACACTGAAATCTGCATCTCCATTGGCGAGTTCAGCATGAATTAATGGCTCAAATCTATCCTTGTCCAACTTCAATAATTTATTGGCCAATTCACAATTAAAACCTTCTCTATATCCACGAACATAGATTGCTTTTGCAAAGCGTTTTTCTAATAATTCTGGGCAATATTGAACAAAAAAGTCACTATAACTCAACAAATAATCTATTGAATATCTACTAGATACAACTGCGTTAAAAAAGGAGGTAATCTTTGCTTTATCATTTGCCAACAAATCCCCAAATTTGGTTGGTTTTCCATCTTTCATTAAAAGATGCTGATGATTGTTTGTGTACATCAATCGTGAGAAGAATGTTTGCTCAGAAATCTCATTCGGGATGGCATATTGATAGGCAGCCGCCACAAAGTCTGGTGAACGATGGATTGCACCAAAAAAGGCATCTAAAACATCCATTTTTTGACTATTGGGCTTGGTAAAAACCAATTTTAGTATTTTTTCTTGATGCGTTTCAAGAAGTGCTCTGATGAAAAATCCTGCGGCATAATCTGACCAAGTTTTATTCAATATCGGCACATCAGTATCATAAGCGAAGTAATTGGCTAGGACTTGACTAATATCTAATTTATACCATTTATCTGTATTTTCTAATGCGGCTTGTACTCTTGGATCCATTTTATTTATTTATGGTTATTGTGTATATTTTTCTTCAAAAATACGATTTGTTTAGCTGAAATGAAAGTCTGATTTATAATTGTAGGAGGAATATTTATATTTGTGGAGATAATGATTCGTATCATCACTTACAGTTGCAATAAAACTTTTTCAAAATACTTTAAGTTATAAATTAGTACTACTCAAACGAATCTAAAAACCCTTTCAAATCCACTTCATACAACGTTTTATCTTTATACATGTACAAATTTTCAGAAATGTAAGACAAGTTATACGAGTCGATTTTTGCCAATGGGCGATTAGTGGCTTTATCCAAGATAACCGTTTTTTCTTTATCGTGGATTAGTTTTATAGAATCTATTTCAAGGTATGTTGTAAACTGGACTTCCTTTTTTATTTTCTTTTTAAAATTCAATTTCTCATCCAATAAAAGTATCATCCCACCTTTAGTAGAAATATACATCTCTGGTATATTATCCACTTCTAAAGGCGTATAAATGCTATCTTTTTCGATAAAAATATTATTTCCAGTAAAATGTGTAAAATCAGGAGTTCCTTTGAGCGTTTTCTCTTGAAGTAGCTTTCCAGAAAGCATATTGAAAATAGAAATTTTCTTAGATTGAAGAATATAAATGCTGTCGTTTTTAATTTTGAAATCAACAATAGGATTTTTCTTATCATCAAATAAGATGAATTTTTTCCGAATACCCGTTTTATTATTAAAAAATGCAACATAAGGTTTTCCATAAAAAATATGCTGTCCGTTCATATCCGCAATCCCTTTATTAATGAGAATTAAAGTACTATCCAATAAAATCAATTGAGAGTTACTGGTCATCTTTTCAGGAAGGGGAAATTTCAATTCACTATTCCCATTTATTTTGTCAATCTTAGAAATAAACTCTTTGGAAGCATAATAATAGTAGGAACTATCACTCACTACATTAGAATTTATATTAGTAACTATGTCTGGAGCTGTTGCAAAAAAGAAAGAACCAGTCAATAATCCAACCGCTAATCCCATCGCATTAACCGCCACCATGTTTTTGTAATTCCCTTTGGACGTAGTGCAGTCATAATCCCATCCCTTCCCTGTTTGAAGATTAATTTTATGCAAACCCGATGCAACAATTATTAGAGCCGAATCTTTCGTAATAAACAGATCACTCCACCCATATTTTCGTGTTATTTCTCTTTGCCAAATTTCCTTGCCGTCAGACAAATCAATTCCATATAAGATTTCTGCCTTTTTTTTAGTAATCCCATATCCAATTCCGATATTTCTCTTTGAATCAACAAAATCTATTCCTGATTTCAAATCCATCCGATTAAAGCCCTTTTCAAAATCAATAAGGCTGAGTTTAGTATTACCTGTATATTGAAAAATATTTCCACCTACAAAATCATAAAAAACATGATTGTAATTTACATTTTTCACCCATTTCATTTTGTGTTGAGCTAAATCGTATTGAAATATGTAGCCCTTTTTAAAGAAAGTTGTTTTCTTTTTATTGGTTTTCCGAATTAACGTAGTCATATATTCAGAATCTTCAGAAATATTGACTCGATATATAAATAATGGAAAAGTATATGTATGTGCTTTAATTTTTTCTTTATTCGTCAGATTGGTGCCTACAAAATCATCAGATTCAACTATTTCAAGCACTGGCTTTTGTGCAAAAAGGTTGATGTGTAGCATTAAGAATAAGCAATAAATAAAAATCTTCTTTTTCATGAATTTTTATGTTGTTTAGATGTAAGATGAATCTATTATTCATTCGACTTCTATTATTTCGTAAATTAATCGCTCTATTTTCTTGATATTTTTTCTTGCGTTTCCATTATCATCAAGAAGTCCTAATTTAAACTTTGGTTTAGAAGTTATTATAAGTCGATTTTCAGCAATACTTACCTTGAAATATTCACCAATATTGCGAAGTGAAATTTTGGATTTAAAAATAATTTCTGATTTTCCATTATTTATTATTTTAAAATCATTAATATTTAACAATTCCATTAACTTTTCAAGAAATGTATTGTCTATTTTTTTATTTAATGTAATTTCTTTCTTTTGATATTTAGTAATATCATTAAAATCAAATTTTCGTCCTTTTTTTAAATATGGGAGTAATGCTCCAATTGATGAAATAAAACCAATGGAAATGATTTTCCATGTTGGAGTTTCGTCATTAAAAATCAATTTAATAATAAATTCACCACCTGCAAAAACTAGAAACCATATAAATGCAAATAAAAATATTTTTTTAAATTTCATATCGCAATTTTCATTGTTAATTACACAATTTTCACACCACTTTTTTTTATGGGTTTACAACACCCAAAACCAACCAAAAAGTTTAGACATTTCAGTTGAACATGCCGATCTCCAATCTAGCCTATCAAGATATTTAATCATATACTAAAATTAAAATCGTGCTAGATTCATAGGTTGTGCTACAAGTTGGGGCTTTTAGTTCAACTAAGTCCTCAGAACTGGAAGTTTTTATTTTAGAAAACTAAATATTCCATCTAAAATTCCGCCACTACTTGAATAATTTCCCTTTTCCCTTGTTTGCATCCAAATATTTCCTTTTCCTTTTATTGAAAATAAAAAACCTTCTCCACTTGTTATAAGTTCTTTAACTCCTTTTGAAATAGTTTCAATTTCTAATCTTTCTTCAAATGCAATTAGTGCATCTTCATCAATCATTATTGCTTCCTTAGCGTCAATTTCTTGTTTTATTATCTTTCCATAACCTTTAAGAAATAATCTTCCATTTCCGATAGTTTTGAGTTTTAATCCATCATTTAATGTACTTTTCCAATCTTTTTTTTCTAAATTAATTTCAATTCCAACAGTTCGAGCAAAATGTAAATTTGGTTCAAATAAAACAGGATTATCATTAGTAATTTCAATTTCGAATAACTCCGAATTATCCTTTGGTGATAATGCCATTTTCAAATTTTCTTTCGCTGTATAAATATTGTAGGTTAAACTTTTTCCTCCAAATATTTTTGCAATCCAGTTTTTATAACTTTTTATTTCAACTTTATTT
>CAMZLN010000217.1 GCA_947311465.1 uncultured Saprospiraceae bacterium | reverse complement strand
TTTTGAGTATATTTAGTGTCTGGACGGAAACTCATCAAAATTAAAAATGTTTCTTTTTGTAATATTTTCATTTTTATCAACATATTGATACAAAGGCATCAATATATTTCAAAAAAGTATAAATCTTATCAAAAATAATCCATTTTATAAAAATTGTGAGTTTCCATCCAGTCACTATTTATTTTGTCACTGTTCTTGAGTGTGGATATTAACAAATAATTCTATCTTGTGTCGAAATAAAATATTTTAGAATGAGATTAGTTTACTTGATTTTTTGCTTCATCATAATTCAGAGTTGTAGTACGAAAACTGTTGAAAGTCCAATAAAAAAATCCAATGATGTTGTAATATACAATAGCTTGTTGATATCATATTTTGGTAGTCAAGAAGTATGGGCTAATTCCAAAATTAAAATTCATTTTGCGGCGATAGATGACCATTTAGAAAAAGTTGAATTTTCTGTTGGTAATTTACCTGATTTTATAAAAATGAAAACTTTTAAAAATGGAACGGGCTATTTTGAAGTAAAATCTTCGGGTAGAATTTCTGAATCTAAAATTCAATTGGTCGCTCAAAATGGAACTCAAAAATCAATTGTGAATTGCAATGTGAAATTAAGGGGGGAGAAAGGGCCTTCTCAAAGAATTTACTTAAAGGATTTTCCTAAAGGAGTTATAGATTGTAAAAATATCAATGATGGGGATATTGTTTATTTGACCACTGGTTTTTATAAAAGTATATTGATTGATGGTAAAAAGGACCTAACTTTTGTAACTAGTTCTGATGCAGATGTACAAATCGGGCAAATAAAAATTATAAATTCTGAAAATATAACACTAAACGGATTGTTGGTCAATTCAGCAGCTAATTTTTTAGGTAAAAAGGAGTTTTTAATTGATGTAGATTCATCGTCAAGCTATATCACCATTTCCAACTGTGATATTCAGTCTATCTCTGATTCAAAATTGTGGTCACATGAGGATTGGAATACAAATGCATCTAGTGGTATTTATATCAAAGGAAAACATTGTAAAGTGATAAATAATTTTATCCAAAATGTGTTTCATGCGATTCAAACGGATAATGATTTTAATGAAGTAAGTTATAATATTGTAGATCGTTTTTCTGGTGATGCTATTCGAAATATTGGAAATGATAATAAATTTATTAAGAATACTTTAAAAAATGCGACCGTTGCAGACTATGCCGATAAAGATGGTAATCACGATGATTTATTCCAATCTTGGACCTTTGGCAATCCTATTAAACGGATCGAAATCGTCCAAAATAATTGTATCAGTATTCTTGAACCTGATTTGCCTTTGAAGTCTAAAGTTGTGCAAGGTATCGCTTGTTTCGATGGTTTTGAAGAAGATTGGTTGGTGAAAAAGAATCTAGTCGTAATTGATCATCCTCATGGAGTGGCTTTATTTGGAGCTAAAAATTGTAAAATTTTAGGGAATAAAATTATTAGAAATCCATATCGTTTTGATGATTTTGAAGCTGATCCTTGGATTATGATTAATAGACATAAAGATGGGCGAAAAAGTATATCAAATCAAGTGAAATATAATGTAGTTGATACCATAGTGATTAAGGATAAATTTTCTGTATTGACTGCCGGCAACTCAATTATCAATAAAAAAACCAAAGCATTTTTTAGAGATTATGAAGGATGGGATTTTCGGAAGAAGTAATAATTTTATACTTTAATAATTATCTTCTTTTTATATAAAATCCAAGCTATTGTCCCAAACAAAATAATATGTGCAATCGCAAATAATAATGACCCATTCATATTCCCTGCAATAGGTTGAAAAACATTTTTAAATAAACCTGTATATCCATTGGTATCTCCCCATTGTATTTTTAAAATTGTTTTGGTCCATATTCCAGATAAAACAAATATAAAAAGGGGATTTGTACCGAATGCAACAAATATTTTTGTCCATTTTTTATAATCTAAAACATCAATAATATGCAATAAAATGGCTAGTATAATCAGCGCAAATCCTGCGGTATAAACGACATAACTACTCGTCCAAATTGATTTATTGATCGGGAAAAAATATCCCCAAATCCACCCTAGAGAAATGGCCATTGCTCCACCGATAAGCAGTCTTTTTACTAGACTCTTCAGTGATTTTTTATGAATGATTTCCAATGATGTGAAATATCCAATCAAGATTGTAACAATGGACGGAATTGTACTCAATAATCCCTCAGGATCAAATGCAATACCTTTTCCATGCCATAACTTATCTGCTCCTAAAATCGCCAAATCAAATTTTCTAACCAAACTATTCTCCAAGCTATAAGGTTGGTTACTTCCAAAATATAATAATACCCAATAGCCCAATAAAATGATCACACTAATCCAAATTAGCTGTGCTTTTTTAAAATAATTAATGAAAATAGCCGCAAAAATATACGCTAAACCAATTCTTTGCAATACGCCCATTATTCTTGCTGTAGAAAAATCGATATCCATAAACGGAAATAATCGCATGAGATAGCCAATCAACATGATAATCAGTCCTCGTTTGATTGCTTTTTTTAGAAATGCTCCATCAGGTAAATTGAATTTTTGAATGGAAAACCCTAGTGATACACCAATAATAAACATGAAAAAGGGAAAAACTAAATCTGTAGGGGTGCATCCATGCCAAGACGCATGTTCTAGCGGTGGATATACGTATTGCCAAGATCCTGGATTATTTACTAAAATCATCAACATGATGGTCATGCCACGGAATACATCTAAGGAAATAAGTCTTTCTTTCATCTTTTAGTAGGTTTTCGTTTATTAATTGTAAAATAAAACATGTGTCAAGTTACTTATATGCATTCATTCAATAACTCAACTTCCAAACGCCCAAGGGCCACAGCCAAATCATCTATACAAACACTAGGATAAACCACACGAAATTGCCCAAATTTAGTATGTCCAAATCCTTCTCCTGGCGTCAATAAAATTCCAGTATTTTTATATATTTTCATCCAAAAAGCATTCTCCGCAGCTTGAGTATTTTCAACTAAGTATTTAGAAAAATCTGCCCAGACAAATAAACTACCTCTTGATGGAACATAAGGAATATCCAATTTTTTAAGAGATTTTACCACTAAAATATAAGATTCAGTTAATAATTTCTGATTTTCTTTTATGTAAGACTTTACAAAAGTATCATCTTTCAAAACTTCTTCCATTATCCATTGTGCATAATTTGATGCCATATTAGGTGCATTATAATTATTGTATGCCTTGATGAAATCTTCATTATGTGAATATACTAATCCAATGCGAAATCCAGAAACACCAAAATCTTTGGACAAGGAATACCAGAGATGGAGAAAATCAGATTGTTTTTCATGCATTACTGTGGCAAAAGAAATAAAAGGACGATCAGTTTTATAGTCAGCCGCAATTTCTGAATGTTTTGTATCTATGATTGACAACCCATAGATTTCATTTACAATCAAGTGAATTCCATGGAGGATACACCAATTGGCAATTTTTTCTATTTTTTGAATTGAATACAAACCTCCCGTTGGATTATCTGGATTGGTAAGCACCAACATTCGAAAACGTTTATTTTGAGATTGTAATTTTTTTAAAGTTTGATCTAAATCTTCAATACTTAAATTGGGTTCATCCACAATAGTTTCAAGATTATGATGAGTCACTAAATCGTAGCGTTCCAATTCGGATTTATTTCCAATATCTTGCCGATAAACAGGGTAACAAGGAGCAGGAAAAACAACTACATCCCCCTTTTCACCTAAAAGCAAACTTGTCATTTCGATTACAGCAGTTGCTCCTGCGGAAACACCCATTTTATGTGGATCCATTGGGCATTTCGTCAAATGTTTAGTCATAAAATGAGCTAAAACTACTCTAAAGCTAGGCGAACCCAAAGCAGAAGTATAATTTGATACCCAATCAGGAATCTCTTTATTTTTCGTTATTGACTCAATTTTTTCTTTCATCACTGCCCACATCAATTTGTTTTCCGCTACATTTAAAGGGAAAGTACCATTGGGATTTTCTTCTTTATCGTACAAATTTTGAATTGCTTCAAAAAAGATTTCAAAATCAGGTCGAAGCATAGCATTTATTGCGGTAAATCCTCGAGACGAAAGTGTAGTTTTCATTGAAAAAAAATTGAGTAACATAAATAAATATGAAGCAATATACTAAAACAAAATTTAATATCTTTACAAACAATATATCAGTCAAAAATATAAGAATGAAATATGCACTTTATATCGTATTAGGAATATTTCTTGCCAGTTGCTCTACAACTAGCCCCATTTACTATGGAAAAAATAGAAGAATCGTAAAATCAATTGAGCAGAATCCAATTTTACAAGATCATTTCACAGGATTTGTATTATATGACATTGCCAATCAGAAAAAGAAAATTGATATCAATGGAGATAAATATTTCACACCCGCATCCAATACGAAAATTTTTACTTTTTATACTGCGTTGAATATTTTAGGAGATTCGATACCCGTTTTAATTTACCAAGTCAGCGACAGCTTGTTGGTTTTTCAAGGTACAGGTAATCCTTTATTTTTAAATCCAAAATATAGCGACACCACAGCTTTTTCTATATTAAAAGATGCTTCAAAAAAATTAATTTACAATTCAAATAACAATTTCAACAAAAAATATGGCTCTGGATGGGCATGGGATGATGCACCTTATTCATACCAATCAGAAATAACTCCTTTTCCAATTTATGGAAATCTTGATTCTACAAATCATCCAATAGCATTTTCAGATAGTAGTTTTGTTAAAATTCTTAGTGATACTTTACATCAAATTGTTGAAATTGGTAACCGTCTTCCCTATATGCCTTTTCATACCATTAATATTCCAACGCCAGATAGTCTATATATTTTGTTACTGCACGAAAGCGATAATCATGTTGCGGAACAATTATTGGCAATGATGGGACAAAAGCAGTTTGCAGAACAAAAAAACAAAGAAGTTATCCAGTATGCAAAAGAGAATTTCTTCAATGATTTACAAAACCCACCAAGATGGGTTGATGGCTCTGGTTTGTCAAGGTACAATCTTTTCACACCCAACTCAATCATTTCCACTCTACATAAAATATACAATAAAATCGGATGGGAAGCAATTCAAATCTATTTTCCAGCAGGAGGAGATTCAGGAACGTTAAAAAATTTCTTTCAAAGTGAAAATGGCCCTTATGTTTATGCTAAAACGGGCACGCTCTCTAATAATCATAATCTTAGTGGTTTCATTATTACAAAAAAAGGAAATATTTTAATCTTTAGTTTTATGCACAATCATTATATATATGGGTCAAAAAAAGTTAAAATAGAAATGGAAAAAATACTGAAATCTATTTGGGAAAGATATTAAGAAACTATGAAAAAAAGATGAAATTTATTCCGTCTTGGGATAAAATAGGAAGAAATATTTTCAACAAAAATTGCTACGCTTTTCGATTCGACGAAATAAATTACAGTGGGTCTATCCATAATATCATAAGAAAATTCAATATTTATCGTTGTTTATATAACAATTACCAACAAATTATATATTTTTGTAATAGGGAGAAACCTATATTACCCCTACAAACATATTAATTAAAACAAAATGACTATGAAAAAAGTAATAATCTATGCCCTAGTAGCACTAGGAGTATTCACCCTTATCATCTCAAATTTAGGCACCTGCAGTTGGGGAGAAACAACAACTACTGTAGTTGACGGAGCAGAAAACGTAACCGAAGTTTTGACCGATGTGGTCGGAGATGATGATACAGATATTGATGATACAGATATTGACGAGACAGATTTTGATGATGAAGATGGTGATTATGATATCGATGATAGTAGTACAAATGATGAAGAAAATCTAGTTGCATCAACAGAAGATGATAATGATTCAAGTGACTCAGATGTAATCGTTGCAGGTGATGAGGATGAAACAGATGTTGTTTTGGCAACAACTACAGGTTCGAATGCATCAAGTGGATCTTCGTCAGGGAAATTTTTAGTTGTAACTGGAAGTTTTAGAATGAAAGAGAATGCAGAAGCAATGGCTAAAAAATTAAGATCAAGCGGTTATTCAAATGCGGAAGTAGTTATTTTTGATTATTCTGAATTTTACTCAGTAGTTGCTGGAAGATCAGATTCTCAATCGAGTGCAGCAAGTTTGAAAGATGATTTGGTAAGTGATGGAATTGAGTCTTATGTTCATAAAATGAGAAGTAGGTATTTTAATAAATAAGATTAGGTCAATAATAAATTAAAAAAGGGAGAAATCGAATGTCGATTTCTCCCTTTTTTTTGTACCAGAAAAAGATATTACCCTTTAATCAACTTCTTCGAAACTACATCCCCTGTGGTAGTATTCAATATTTGTAAAAAGTAAATTCCATTTCTTTCTGTAGAAAAATCCAATTCAGCCTGAAGTATTCCACTTTGAATACGTTGTCCCAAAGCATTCAATAATTCAAAATGATAATCCGAAAATCGCCCATCAATATTAATTTGTATCAATCCATTTGTTGGGTTTGGATAAACATAAACATCAATATTATCAATTACATTATTTACCGCTGTTGTAGGAATTGTTTTGCTTCCAAAAACTGGACGAATCATCAGAGCACCACCACTTAAATTCAAAGAAAAGTCTTCCCAAGCACCACCTTTAATTCTACTCTTCTTTTCAGAAGGATAAGGATTACTCTTATCAAATCCTATCGGAATTCCAGTATCAAAATAATCAGAAATTTGCTCCCATCCTACATAAAAATCTCCAGAAGGTATATAAACTGGAGTATCATGACCACTTTCAGCATCTTTCAATGCATAATTAGAAAAAGTAGCGATTTGATTAGAAAAATCATTAGCATAGATAACACTAACTGGAGCAGACTCAAATACTGGATTTTCATCTAAATTTGTCCAAATTTTAATTTTAAAATTTTGATTAGCCACAGTTCCTTTTATATGAGGTATAAAATACTGAACAGACCGAATTGAGTCCCCCACATTGGCATGAAATTTCACAACAATTTCGGTTCCAGCACCACCTGCAATAATACTACTCTCAGCGCTACCATCATCATAAGCGAAAAAATCAGTCAAATAAGTTAAGCTACTCGTTGTATTATTAGATTCAAAAATACTGGTTTCTTGATTTTGTTCAAAATGATACTGCATTTCAAGAACGACACTATCCTGTCCAGATAATTCAGATTTAATATTGGAAATCAAGGTGGATCTACCCAACAAATCATTGGTGTAATTCACTTTCTTTTGAGCCGCAATGTTTCTTTGGTTTACAGAGCCATCCAAAATTAATAATTCTGCATTATCTAAAACAGCGGCACCAGATACACCATCTTTTATATTTAAGGTACTGGGTTCAGCGGCAACTTCAACTAAAAAATGATTGAACATTCCAATCTCAATTTTATTTGCAATTTCCTTATCTTCATTCCCTACAAATTGATTCATGGGCATGTGATAATAATGCTTTAGCACAGACTTCGGAGCTTTTGTAAAAGCCACATCTTTTATTTCTGCATCATTGTCAATTTTATCCAATAAAACATAATCTAAATTCCAAATATCTACGAGTCCTGTACGTGCTGATAAATTTGAAAATCGAAATTGAAATCCATTATGAATAAATTGTGATTTATTAATTGGAATAAGAATCTTTACAAACTCATTGGATTGAAAAATAATATCTTCAGAAGACCATTCTCCCTGAACTTCCCATTTTCCATCGACATCTTTAAATTCGACTAAAAAATGATCCTTGGCTTCGGGTTTATCATAAGCATATCCTCCTGCTTGAAGAAAAAATACCAAATTCAATCCATCATTGGAAACATAATTACTAATATCAATATATTTAGATGTTAAATAATCAGAAATCCCAAAAGAAGATCCATACGCAGCACCATCATCAGCTACTCCATCGAAACTTGCAGTTCCTATCGAAGGTGGATTTTTTGCCAAGCCAATATTTACAAACGCATCATGTGTGACCCAATTGCTTTTAAGCGTATATGGTCCTTCATTAGAAAAATCATCAAAAAATGGTAATCCTGTAATAGTATCTTGACTTACTGAAATATTAAATTTTACAGTATCACAAATTCGATGCTCACTGCAAATCACCACGCAAACTTCATCCATATCAGTAGATCCTCCTGCTTCATATAAAATACAATTGTCCGCTAACGATACTTCGGTTCTAAAATCAGACACATCACAATCTCCGAAATCTGAAGAAAGAAAATCTTCAGAATTGATAAAATCATCAAAGCAAAGTTCTGTAATTTCATAAGCATCCAAGCTTGTAGAACCACCAGCAATTGACATATTCGGTCTTCTAACCAAGATGGGATAAATCAAAGTATCACAATCTCCGTTGGTATCACAAGTTTTAATAGAAATAGTATCTTCCCTCCAAAGTGTAGCATTTTCTGGAATATAAGTTAACTGTGTTGTATCCAAAACAGCACTCCCTGGGTTTTGAAGAATTATAAATTCGCCCCCATTTCTAAAATCAGTTGTATCAATTTTGAAACTTAGCGTATCTCCATTGACAAGAAGCTTTTGAAAAAATGTTTCTGTGTCTCTAAGATCGAAATTTGATACTTTTCGAATTGTATGATTATTGATAAAATCGATTCTACGATCGACATTTTCTTGATCAAGAGCCTTCAAGATCGGGTTTCCATTTAAAGGAATTTCTTGAATTTGCCCAAATAGATTCCCAACTAAAAAAAAAGTAATTATTACTGTATAAAATCTCATTTTCAAAATTATGATTTAATAAATTATGATTCTATGTAGGAAAACGCATATATGGATTTATTGTTGCTGAAAACATAATTTGGAATTGCTAGTTATTAAATATTTTTCATAATTCGGGTTGGAATATTCGTTTTATCACTAAAAATTAACCATATTATACTGTAACTTGCAATTCTAAAACATACACACATGCCAGAGTACATCCACCTTCACAACCATACCCAATTTTCATTACTAGATGGAGCATCAGATATCGGTGCCATGATGAGAAAAGCTGCTGCCGATGGGCAAAAAGGAGTAGCACTGACAGATCATGGAAACATGTTTGGAGCTTTCAAATTTGTAGCCGAAGCGAATAAACATGGAGTAAAACCAATCGTTGGGTGTGAATTTTATGTCGTAGAAAACAGACACAAACAGGCATTTAAAAAATCAAACGGAGAGAAAGACAAGCGATATCATCAACTCTTATTGGCTAAGAATCAAAAAGGATATGAAAATCTTTCCAAATTGTGTTCGTTAGGATTTATTGAAGGTATGTATTCAAAATTTCCAAGAATTGATAAAGAACTTTTGGAACAATATTCTGAAGGACTAATTGCAACCAGTTGTTGTATAGGAGCAGAAATTCCACAGGCAATTATTCAAGGGAAAGATGACTTAGCAAAAGAGTTGATAGAATGGTATGTTGAAAGATTTGGTGATGATTTTTATATTGAATTGCAACGACACAAAGGATTAGAAAATATAGATGGATTAGGCATTAGCCAAGAAGACATCAATCAAAAATTATTGGAGTATGCGAAGAAATACAAATTAAAAATAATAGCGACCAATGATTCACACTATATTGATGAAGAAGACAATATTCCCCATGATATGTTGCTTTGTATCAATACAGGAAGTGTTGTAAATGATGAAAAACGATTCAAATTCCCAAGTTCGGATTTTTATTTCAAATCACAAGAAGAAATGAATGTCCTTTTTAGTGATGTGCCCGAAGCCATAGATACCACCATGGATGTCTATGACAAAATAGAAAAATTGGAATTGGCTCGTGATATTTTACTTCCCAATTTCCCATTACCAGATGGCTTTAAAACTCAACAAGAATATTTAGTTCATATAGCCTATGAAGGTGCTCAAAAAAGATACAAATCTATCTCGCAAGAAATCAAAGAGCGATTGGATTTTGAATTAAGTGTAATTGATGCATCGGGTTATCCAGGATATTTTTTAATCGTCCAAGATTTCACAAGCGTTGCACGTCAAATGGGCGTATCCGTAGGTCCAGGTCGTGGATCGGCTGCGGGTTCAGTCGTAGCATATTGTCTTGGAATCACCAATGTCGATCCTATCAAATATGATTTACTTTTTGAGCGGTTTTTAAATCCTGAAAGAGTATCCATGCCCGATATCGATATTGATTTTGATGATGTGGGA
The DNA here is from genome assembly GCA_947311465.1 of uncultured Saprospiraceae bacterium. Lineage (GTDB taxonomy): Bacteria > Bacteroidota > Bacteroidia > Chitinophagales > Saprospiraceae > CAMZLN01. The sequence goes on along the minus strand of CAMZLN010000217.1, from coordinate 2,607 downwards.
AGACAAAAAGTAATTGATTATGTGATTGATAAATATGGTCGTAATCAGGTGGCACAAATTACTACTTATGGTACTATGGCTGCTCGGTCATCCATACGTGATGTAGGACGTGTGATGGATATTCCGTTACATGAGGTGGATGTAGTAGCAAAGACATTTCCTGAAAATTTAAAGGCAACTTTAAAGAAAGTCTTGAAAAAACCAGAAATGGATGCCAAACTCAGGTCCGACATGAATCCAGAAGATGTTGAAAAAGCCGAAGCTTTCAGAAAACTTGCCGAAGGAGAAGGACATATTGCTAAAATGTTGGGGGCAGCAGTAAAATTGGAAGGTTCTGTTAGAAATACAGGGATTCATGCCTGTGGAGTAGTAATTACTCCCGATGATATCACCAATTATGTACCCGTAAAAGCAGATAAAGATACGGGTATGTTGGTTACACAGTTTGATAACAGTGTGGCAGAAGATGCAGGTCTTTTGAAAATGGATTTCCTTGGATTAAAAACATTGTCCATAATTCGAGATGCCGTATTGATTATAAAAGAAACTGAAGGTGTAGAGATTATTCCTGATGATATAGATCTTGAAGATGAAGAAACCTACAAGCTATTTCAAAGAGGGGATACCATTGGTGTATTTCAATATGAATCTCCTGGAATGCAAAAATATCTCAAAGAATTAGAACCTGATAATTTTGAAGATATTATCGCGATGAATGCTTTATATCGTCCTGGGCCTATAGCCTATATCCCCGAATTTATTGAACGTAGACATGGTAGAACCCCTATTTCTTACGATTTAGATGTTCAAGAAGAGCAATTAAAAAGTACCTATGGCATCACGGTTTATCAAGAGCAAGTCATGTTGCTTTCTCAAAAAATAGCCGATTTCACAAAGGGACAAGCCGATGCTTTACGTAAAGCGATGGGTAAGAAAAAGATTGCAATTCTGAATGAAATGTACGTCATTTATTTAGAAGGGGGAACTAAAAATGGACATCCTAAGGATAAGTTAGATAAGATTTGGAAAGATTGGGAAGCCTTTGCTTCTTATGCCTTCAATAAATCTCATTCTACATGTTATGCGTATATTGCTTTTCAAACCGCCTATTTAAAAGCCCATTATCCTGCTGCATTTATGGCATCGGTATTGACACATAATAAAAATGATATTTCAAAAGTTAATTTCTTTTTAAGAGAAAGCAAGCGTCTAGGACTGACGGTATTGGGTCCTGATATCAATGAAAGTGCTTTAAATTTTACAGTGAATAAAGAAGGTGCTATTCGATTTGGATTATCCGCTTTGAAAGGGGTTGGAGAAGGTCCAGTAGGTGCTATTTTAGAAGAAAGAACTGCAAATGGCCCATTTCAATCTGTTTTTGATATGATGAAACGATTGAATCTTCGTTCTATCAATAAAAAAGTAATGGAAAGTTTAGCTTATGGTGGTGGATTGGATCGATTTGATTTGGATCGTTCTGTATATTTTACTCCATCTGGGAAATATGCTACTTTCTTAGAGCATCTTTTAAAGTACGGGAATACGTATCAACATCAAAAAGCGGATGCAATCAATTCTCTATTTGGAATGTCAGAAGATATTTTGATTGACGAACCCACTTTACCAGAGCATGAAAAATGGCCATTAATTCATAAGTTGACCAAGGAAAAGGAAGTTGCGGGTATATATATTAGTGGACATCCCTTAGATGATTACCAAGTAGAAATTGACAATTATGTAACCTGTCCTTTGGAAAAGTTAGAACAATTCAAAGATAGACCTATCAAAGTTGCGGGAATTGTTACCAATGCGAATCATCGAATTAGTAAAAAAGGAACAGGTTGGGGGATTTTTACGATTCAAGACTATAATGATAGTGCTGAGTTTGTACTTTTTACAGAATCCTATCAAAAATTTAAGTCCTTGCTAGAAGTAGGTGAAGTTTTATATATTGATGGAAGCTATCAAAAGAGCTGGCGTGGAGAACATTATGAGCTCAAAATTAAGGATATTCGTCAATTGGAAAGTATAGGTCAAGAATTGACTGAATCAATTACAATTAATATTGGAGTGCATCAGTTAACGGAAGAGTTTATCGCAAAATTTAACACGGTCATTGATAATCATCTTGGAGAACATCGTTTGAAAGTATTATTATTAGAGCGAAAAGATAAGTTGAAATTGCCATTGATATCTAGGAGTGTGAAGGTAAATGCTGATGTTGATTTTATTAAAGCGATTGAAGAATTGGGTTTGAGGTATAAGATTAATGTTTAATTTAATTAGGAATGAAGAATTAGAAATGTGGAATTACTAGATTAGATGCAATATTGGACAGAGTTTCACAGAGAAAAAACGAGTTGCACAGAGTTTTCTAATAGGGAGAATAGGTACAAGTAAGAATAGCATTCAATAACTCAATAACTCATTCATTCAATCATTAAAAGAACAAGTAAGAACAGCATTCAATAACTCAATAATTCATTCATTGTAAGAACAAGTAAGAACAGCATTCAATAACTCAATAACTCAATAATTCATTCATTGTAAGAACAAGTAAGAACAGCATTCAATAACTCAATAACTCATTCATTCAATCATTGTAAG